>NZ_SOFU01000023.1:0-175993 GCF_004402245.1 Cryobacterium sp. TMT2-18-2 | reverse complement strand
CCTCGCCAACGGAGTACTGCTCTGCCACCCGCACCACCTGCTGCTACACAACCAGCACTGGAAGATCACCCGCACCGGAAACCAGTACTGGCTCCGACCACCGGTCGAGGTCGACCCGGAGCAGACATTGATCGCACTGCCGAGCAAGCGAGTGGGGCTGCAGGGCGTGGCTCTGGTCCCGGCTCTTGACAGGCTCGACCACCCGCGGGCTTGACCGTTGGGGACGGGAAAGAGGCACTCCGTGGCGGGCGATGGGGTTTGACTCGGGGGAGCAAACCCCAGCCAGATGCGAATCCGACTGGGGTTGCGTTGGTCCCCGGGTCCCCCTGAATCCCCCCGGTCAGTCGAGAACCGAATCTCACCCGGGGACTTGTACGATCGTACAGCACACTCAGGTGAAGGCGTCCCAGCCTCGATGGTTACGCTGGCATATCGCACCATTCGGTCGAACGGTGACGATTCTCGGAGGTGCTGGTGGCTGGAAGTGATGCTCGCAAGATCGAGGCGCGTGAACGCATCCTGGCAGCGGCGGCAATCGAATTCGCCGACCGCGGCTACGCGGGCACCTCGATCGGCCTGGTTGCCGAAAAGTCGGGCACCGGCAAGGGGTTGGTGCAGTACCACTTCAAAGCGAAGTCGGATATGGCGCTCGCGCTCGTTCATTCCTCGTTTTCGCGGGCTCCGTTCGCCAACGTACTGGGCGATGCGTCACCCGTGCGCGGGATCGAGGCCATCGTGGCGTCGATCCGCGGGGTTGCCGGCGCCTTCCGGAACGACGTGCGCGTGCGGGCCTCGGTGCGGCTCGTGCGGGAATATCACCTGATCCCGGCAATCCTGCCGACCCCGTACGTGGGCTGGGTCGCGCGCATCGCGATGCTGCTTGGCGAGGCCGAGGCTGCGGGGGAGATCCCCGCAGGGCTCGACCACGACCGCGAGGCCTGGCATCTGGTGGCGTACTTCAGCGGGGTTCAGGAGGTATCGAACCGGCTTGCCGAACGGGAGGACCTGCCGGAACGGATCGAGGAGATGCTTGCGCGGTCCCTGACTGCGCTGGGTGTGGTGGACCTCGACCGGTTCCTCTAAGACCCTGGCCGGCACCGGGTGCCCCGCCGCGGGATACAACAACCGTTCCAGCGCTGGTTTCGGTTGCGCCTGAGGGCCCTCCTTCGGCGGTGCGGTCCGCGCCGGTGGTCACGGCCGCCCCGACCCGCTGCATCGCGTGGCTGATCCGCCGTCTGACCCGGGTGCAGGACGACCACCTGTCCGAGATCATGAAGGAGGAGCAGCTCTGGAACAGCTACCCGAACGGTTCACCGGCGCCAGAGGTATTCGTTTTCTGGCCGCCCCGGCGTACCGTAGCGCGGCGACCGTTCGAGCGAGCCGGTGTCGGCCAGATGCTCAAGGTAGCGCCGGGCGGTCACCCGCGAAATGCCGAGCTGCTCCATGACCTCGCTAGAGGAGACCGGAACGATCTGCAGCTTCAGGAACTCGATCACCGCGCCTAGGGTGCCCTCGGACAGACCCTTCGGCCGCGGCAGCTCGGTGGGCGTGCGCAGGCTCGCGAACGCCAGGTCCACGTCGGTCTGGCTGGTCATCGCGGACAGTCCGCCCAGTTGGAGCCGGAAGTCCCGATACTGCACCAGCTTCTGCGCGAAGGTTGAATAGGTGAACGGCTTGATCAGGTATTGAACAATGCCGGCCGCCACGGCGCCGCGGACAATGTGCAATTCGCGCACCGCCGTGATGGCGATGATGTCCGTGGTCAGGCCGGCTGCGCGCATCCGCCGGCTCACGTCGAGGCCGTGCAGGTCGGGCAGGGTCATATCCATCAGCACCAGATCGATGGGCTGCCCGGCGGTGACGGCCGCAGCTAGGGCACGCAGGGCGGAATGGCCGTCGCCGACGGTGCCCGCGTGCACGAAACCGGTCAGACGCCCGAGGTAGGCGGCGTGCGCCTCGGCCGCAATGGTTTCGTCTTCCACGACGAGCACCCGGATGTCCCGTTCAGTCATGCGATCCGCCCGTCGCCGCGAGGTCGGGTTCGATGCCCGCAGCGGGCTCCTCCGGCTGCCGGGGGAGGGCGACCGTGAACACGGCCCCCTCGCGGCGGGTGATGCTGAGGCTGCCGCCGAGCCGGTTGACCGTCTGCCGCACCAACGCCAGTCCGAGGCCGCGGCCGAAACTGCCGGGCTCCTTGGTGCTGTAACCGCGGCGGAGGATGTCGGTCACGGCGTCCGGGTCGACGCCGGGCCCGGTGTCGGCCACCTCGATCGCCACCGACGAGGGTGTGGAGCCGACGGAGAGGTGCACCCGGCGGGGTGCCTCGCCGCCGGCGGCCGCGTCGAGCGCGTTATCGACCAGGTTGCCCACGACCGTGACCAGGTCCTGCGCCGTCAGGCCGGAATCGGCGAGGGTTCCGGCCGCCTCAACCGTGAGCAGCACGCCCAGCTCGCTGGCTTGGGCGAACTTGCCCATCAGCAGGGCGCTGAGCACCGGTTCGTCCACCGAGTCGAGCATGTCATCGGTGAGTTGCTGGCTGAGCTCCAGGTCTTTGGTGGCGAAATCGAGGGCCTCGGCGCCGCGCCCGAGTTCCATCAGGGACACGATGGTGTGTAGCCGGTTGGCGTGCTCATGGGTCTGGGCGTGCAGGGCATCCGAGAGGGTGCGCATCGACCGGAGCTCGCTGCCCATCGATTGCAGGTCGGTGTGGTCGCGGATGGTCGCAACCCAGCCCATCGGCGCGGGTTTGGTGCGGCCGCTGCCCGGTTTCAGTGCCGGCAGCTGGCTGACGACCAGCACGCGCGTGTCGGTGACGTGGATCTCGTCGGTGGCGGGGCGGCCGCTCTTCAGTAGCTCGGCGAGTGCCGGGGGAAGGTCGAGACGGTCAAGGCTCTGCGTGGCGGCGGAGGATGCTCGGCCCTCAGTCGGTGAGCGCGGCGGCAGGCCCAGCAGCCGGGCAGCCTGATCGTTGTAGAGCACGACCTCGCCCGTGAGAGTGACGAGTACGAGACCCTCCCGCACCGAATGCAGCACCGAGTCGTAGTAGACGAAGAGTTGGGCGAGCTGCTCCGGTCCCCAGCCGAGCGTGACCCGGCTCAGATAGCGACCGAGCAGCCAGGCGGCGAGGGTGCCCGTGGCCAGCAGCATCAGGGCCACCCCCAGCACGGCCGGCAGCCGCGCGCTCAGCGCGATGGAGAGGTTGCTCGTCTTCACCCCCGCAGCCACCAGGCCCTGAACGGCTCCCTGCTCGTCGGTGATCGGAACGACGGCCCGCACCGAGGGTCCGAGCGTGCCCGTGGTCACCTCGGTGAACGGTTCCCCGGCCAGGGCGGGCGTGACGGTACCGATGTAGGGGCGGCCGATCTCCAACTCGGTCGGGTGGGTCCAGCGGGTGCGGTCGGGCGCCATGATCGTGATGAAGTCGAGGGTGGCGTCGGCGGTGACCCGCTCGGCGTACGGCTGGAGCTCCGCGCTGGGATCGGCTGAGCGGCTGGCCTCCAGTACGAGCGGGTTGTCGGCGATGGCGCTGGCGACGGACAGCATCCGTTCCTCGGCGGCGACGAAACCGCGGTCGCGGGCGTCCACGAAGGCCGCGGTGCCCGCGAACACGGTTATCGCCATGATGACCAGGGCGTTCGCCAGGAACAGGCGGCGCGCAATGCTCCAGCCTTGCCCCATCGCATCCTTCTTCCATTTGCGCGACCGTGACCAATATGACCGCAACAGTGACGCGGGCGCCCCGGTCGTCCAGTCTGAAACACACCACGGATGGTCCGGGCGCACCAGCGCCTCACCCCAGCCTAGTTACTAGACAAAGGAGTCTTTTATGGCATCACTGCCTCGCGCTCGCGCTGCACAGCCCGCGAAGAAGTTTGACAAGTCCCACTACTTGTACATGGCGGTCATCGTCGCGGTGATCATCGGCGTCATCGTCGGCCTGCTCTTCGGCGGCACAGACGGATTCGCCGTCTCGCTCAAACCGCTCGGGGACATCTTCATCGCCCTGATCAAGATGATGATCTCGCCGATCATCTTCTGCACGATCATCCTCGGCATCGGGTCCATCGCGAAGGCGGCCACGGTCGGCAAGATCGGCGGACTGGCCCTCGGCTACTTCCTGACCATGTCCACCTTCGCCCTGGCGATCGGCCTCGTCGTGGGCAACGTGATCAAGCCCGGCTCAGGGCTCGATCTCACCGCGACCACCTTCGTGCCGCCGGAAGCCGCCGAATCGGACTTCTTCCTCGGCATCATCCCGACCACACTGTTCTCCGCACTGACCGCCGGCAACATCCTGCAGACCCTGCTGGTGGCCCTCATCGCCGGCTTCGCGCTGCAGAAGATGGGAGCCGCCGGCAAGCCGATCCTCGAGGGCATCGCGCACGTGCAGGCCCTGGTCTTTCGCATCCTGATCATGGTCATGTGGCTCGCGCCGATCGGCGCCTTCGGTGCGATCGCCGCCGTCGTCGGTGCCACCGGCTTCCAGGCCGTTATCAGCCTCTTCACCCTGATGGGCGCCTTCTACCTGACCTGTGTGCTCTTCATCGTCGTCATCCTCGGCGGGTTGCTCAAGATCGTCACCGGCATCAGCATCTTCAAGCTGATGCGCTATCTCGGCCGAGAGTACCTGCTGATCTTCTCTACCTCCTCCTCCGAGGCGGCGCTGCCGCGCCTGATCGCCAAGATGGAGCACCTCGGCGTCTCCAAGCCGGTCGTGGGCGTCACGGTTCCCACCGGATACTCCTTCAACCTCGACGGCACCGCGATCTACCTGACCATGGCGTCGCTCTTCATCGCCACGGCCATGGGTCAGCCGCTCGCCCTGGGCGAACAGATTGGGCTCCTCGCCTTCATGATTATCGCCTCCAAGGGTGCCGCCGGAGTGTCCGGTGCCGGGATCGCGACCCTGGCCGCCGGCTTGCAGGCCCACGCCCCGCAGCTGCTGGAAGGAGTCGGCTTCATCGTGGGCATCGATCGCTTCATGTCCGAGGCCCGCGCGCTCACGAACTTCACCGGCAACGCCGTCGCCACCGTGCTGATCGGATCCTGGACCAAGGAGATCGATCGTGCCCAGGTCGACCGGGTGCTCGACCGTCACGAGCCGTTCGACGAGACCACGATGATCGCGCACCACGGTGTGCCCAGCGCCGCCGAAACGGCCACCGCGACCGAGAAGTCCGCGCAGATCGCGGCGCTCAAGGCCTGAGTCCGGCCGGGTCGTCGAACGCGACCCGGCACGGATGCCCCGCGGCGACTGTCTCGCGGCCTGCGCTAGGGCCGGTTCCCCTCACTACCCGAATCCGTCGAGATCGCAGCTTCTGCGACGCAAGTACCCCCCGTGTTAGAGTACTTCCTGGTCTTACGACCCTTCACCAGGACGCGAATGGACAGCCACGGCCCTATCGGTACGGCGCTTCGTATGGTGAGGCCATGACGGATGCGATCCCCATGATCGCCCCAGCCCACGCTTTCCATCGCGTCGAGGCCGGTCACGGCCTACCCGTCCGACACAGCGTGCATCCGTTCCGTCGGCCGTGATTCGGCCCCGCCCGGCGTGCACCGGGAGAATCCGTGACCGAAACTATTGCCGTGAAGGCAGATCGACTGTACAAAGCGTTCGGGCGTCGTCCGCACGAGCTCGTCAAGAAGCTGACCGCGGGAGCCAGCCGCGATGAGGTGTCCTCGCTGGGCACCGCCGCCGTTATCGACGCCTCATTCGAGGTTCACCGTGGCGAAATCTTTGTGGTGATGGGGTTGTCCGGTTCGGGCAAATCCACCCTGATCCGCATGCTCAACGGGCTACTCGACGCCACCTCCGGCAGCGTGACGGTGGCCGGCCAGGCCATCACCGGTATTTCCGCCGCCGCGCTGCGCGAGGTGCGCCGCACAAACATTTCCATGGTATTCCAGCACTTTGCCCTGCTGCCGCACCGCACCGTGATCGACAACGTCGCCTACGGACTCGAGGTACAGGGCATGGGCCGCGAGGAGCGGCTCGCCAAGGCGCGCACCATCATCCGCCTCGTCGGGCTCGACGGCTGGGCTGACAGCCTGCCGTCGGAGCTTTCCGGCGGAATGCAGCAGCGAGTCGGCCTCGGCCGGGCCCTCGCCGCCGACACCGACGTCCTCCTGATGGACGAGGCGTTCTCGGCCCTTGACCCGCTGATCCGCCGCGAAATGCAGGAGCAGCTGATCGAGCTGCAGGCCGAGCTCGGCAAAACCATCATCTTCATCACCCACGACCTTAACGAGGCCATGTTCCTCGGCGACCGCATCGCGGTCATGCGCGACGGTCGCATCGTTCAGATCGGCACGCCCGAGGAGATCCTGACCGACCCGGCAAACGACTACGTCGCTCAGTTCGTGCAGGATGTCGACCGCGCCCGGGTGCTGACCGCGGCCAGCGTGATGGAGCCCGTGCGCTCCGTGGTCACGATCACCGGCGGCCCCCGAGCCGCGCTCCGCACCATGCGCGACCTGCAGACCTCCGCCACCTTCGTGCTCAACCGCGACCGCACCTTCGCCGGTGTGGTGCGCGATCGCGACGTGCTGGGGCAGGTCAAGGCCGGCGAGACCGATCTGCGCGCGATAGTGCGCACGGATGCGATCTCCGTCAACCCGGACACCCCGCTGGTCGACCTGGTCGAACCCTCGGTCGGCAGTGACCTGGCCATCGCCGTGGTCGATGAGAAGAACCGTCTGCTCGGCGTCATCCCGCGGGTGACCCTGCTGGCCGCGCTCGGCAACGTGAGCACGAATACGGGGGACGTGCCCGTGATCGAGCCCGCGGCCACGATTTCCATCAGCGTGATCACCGAAACCCTCCGCGACACCGCTCTGGAAGGAGCCGACCTGTGAACGACTTCCGACTTCCTCTGGGCATGCTCGTCGAGGGGTTCATCGACTGGATCACCGACACGTTCGGGTTCTTATTCGACCTCATCCGGGCCGTCTTCGACGGTGCCTACGAACTGGTCGACTTCCTCCTGGTGGCGCCGCCCTTCTGGGTGATCATCGTGCTCTCGGCGGGGCTGGCCCTGGCCACCCGCGGTTGGAAATTCATGGTCGGTACCGTCCTCGGTCTGATCGTCGTCGTCGGCGTCGACCAGTGGGAGAACGCCATGGACACCCTCGCACTGGTGCTGGTCGCCAGTGTGCTCGCGATCGCTCTCAGCCTGCCGCTCGGCATCCTGGCGGCGAAATCCGCGGTGGCGTCCAACATCATCCGGCCGATTCTCGACTTCATGCAAACCATGCCGGCCTTCGTGTACCTGATTCCCGCGCTGATCCTGTTCCGCGTGGGCGTCGTGCCCGGAATCGTGGCCACCATCATCTTCGCGATGGCTCCGGGAGTCCGCCTCACCGAGCTGGGCATCCGCGGGGTCGACCGAGAAGTGGTCGAGGCCGGACAGGCATTCGGCGCCTCGCCCTGGCGCATTCTCCGGCAGATCCAGCTTCCGCTGGCGATGCCGACGATCATGGCGGGTATCAACCAGGTCATCATGCTCTCGCTGTCGATGGTCGTCATCGCCGGTATGGTCGGGGCCGGGGGGCTGGGAGCGGATGTCGTCGCCAGTCTGAACCGCATCGACGTCGCACTCGGTTTCGAAGCCGGCCTCGCCGTGGTGATCCTCGCCATCTTCCTCGACCGCCTGACCGCCGCACTCGGCACCGGCGACACCCCGCTCGGTCGAAGCATGTCGGCCCGCAAGCGCCGTGCCCAGCAAGCCCTGGCCGCCTGAGTCCGTGCGCCGCGCACAGAACCTCCTGATTTCTCATTCTGCCCCGGTCGCCCACCAGGCGACACGAAAGGAAACAATATGAAAAACCGATCACTGTCCCTGCTCGCACTCGGAGCCGTTGGGCTCCTCGCACTCAGCGGCTGCGCCTCGGCCGAGGCCGCCGTCGTCGGCGACGGGAACAAGGACCAGAAAGACATCACCATCGCCGTGTTCAACGGCTGGGATGAAGGCGTCGCGGTCTCCGAACTGTGGAAGGCCATCCTCGACGAGAAGGGCTACAACGCGGAGTTGGAATACGCCGACGTTGCCCCCGTCTACTCGGGTCTCTCCACCGGAGACTACGACATCAACATGGATGTCTGGATGCCGGAGACCCACGCGTCCTACGTGAAGGAGTACGGCGATGACATCGTCGACCTCGGCGCATGGAACGAGGAATCCCGCCTGACCATCGCCGTCAACAAGGATGCCCCCATCGATTCCCTCGACGAGCTGGCCAGGAACGCCGACAAGTTCGGCAATCGCATCGTCGGAATCGAACCCGGAGCAGGCCTGACCAAGGCCACCACCGAGAAGGTCATCCCGGCCTACGGCCTCGACGACATGGAATACCTGACCTCATCGACCGCAGCCATGCTCACCGAGCTGACGGCGGCCACCAAGGCGGGCGAGAACATCGTCGTCACCCTGTGGGAGCCGCACTGGGCCTACGGTTCGCTGCCGATCAAGACCCTCGAGGACCCCAAGGGAACCTTGAAGAACACCGAGTCGCTGCACAGCTACGTCAAGTCCGACTTCGCCGCGGACTTCCCGCAGGCCACCGAGTGGATCAAGGGCTTCGACATGGACCTCGACAAGCTGTACTCGCTTGAGAAGGCCATGTTCGTCGACTACGACGGCAAGGACTACGAGCCGATCGTGGCGAAGTGGATCTCCGAGAACCAGGAGTACGTGGATTCTCTGACCACCGCATAACACAGAACACAAACTGCCCTGGTGCCGTCGCCGAGCTCGACGGCGATTGCCCCGGCAACGGTTGCCGACTACGGGGTTGTCTGTGTCAGGAATCCAGTGAGCTCGCGGGTGATTTCGGCGGCAACGGCATCCGTTGACTTGGTGGCAACACCGTCGCCGCTCTGCACGCCGTAGTCGCCGAACCGCGCATGGTTGGCTCCGTCGATTTCGACGAAACGGGTGTCGGGCACAAGCAGATCCGCGCTGTCGGCGATCTTCTCCGGGGTGCTGAGGCGGTCGGCGCTGCCGCTGAGGCTGAGGGCCCGCAGATCGGCGCGCTCCGGCGCGACCGCGCAGTAGCTGCCGAACAGTACGAGCCCGGCCACCGCGGGATCGTCCGCCAGCATGCAGGCTCGCACGCCGCCGATCGAGTGGCCGCCCACGAACCAGGTGGAGACCTCGGGGACGGCGTCGGTGAAGGTGGACAGCATCCGGCGGTCGAAGATGGCGAGGTTGAGCACCGGCTTGGTGATCACAACGGTCACCCCGGTGTCTTCAACCGTGCCTGCCAGCTTGTAGAGGTAGGCATAAGGGTCGACCCGGGCACCGGGAACGAAGACCAAGCCGATGTCCCCGGCGTCGTCGGCGGGCGCGAGGACGACCGACGTGGGGGTGTCGGTGACGGTCACGTTCGGGCTGGCGAAAACCTCGTCCGCCGCGGCCCGATCGGCCACGCGCACAGTGTTCGCCCAGGCCAGGAACACGATCACGACGAGTACGAACGCGGTCAGGCTCCACCAGCCGCCGGCCCGGATGCCGCTCCGCAGCCGTCCTCGTCGTCGTGCCTCGGACGTACCGCTGGGCTGGGTCATCGCGTTCCGCTCCTCGCCTGTCCGGTCGGGGTGAGACCGGAAACCGCTGGTGGTCTCAACCTAGCCGCAACCGCACTGCCGGGACCGAACCGCTCCGGCCTCAGTCGTCGAGACCGCGGGCGGCCAGAGCCTCGCCGATCGCATCCGCGGCGTAGAGCGAGCGCACGACCACCGGCACGGCCAGGGCGAGCAGCGAACCCTGGGTGCCGCGCGCCCGACGTGCCTCGATCACCTCGGACACGATCTCGGTGACGAGCGGGATGCACCGCAGGGTGAGGGCGAGGAGGAGGCCGACCCGGTCGGCGTCGACCCAGCGACGGAACGGTCGCAGAAGCTTCTGAAAGCCCTCGAGCACGGCCGTGACCGTGGTCGTCACGGTGAACAGTGCCGCCAGCGCCACGGCGATCAGCAACCGCCCGGCCATCAGGCCGGCCGTGGTCCAGCCGGCGAACAGCGCCTGGAGTGGAACGGCGATCACCAAAATCCACAGAATCGGGCCGATCTGCTGCCACGCGGCGCCCAGCGGCACCCGCGCCACCAGGAACAGCGCGGCGACCCCGAGAAGGCAGGCACCCAGCTGCCAGAGCTCGCCGAGCGAGCCGACGAGCAGCACGGCGAGCGAGAGAAGCACGAGCTTGAGCAGCATCGGCGCGCGGTGGATCAGCGAGTGGCCAGGGTGATAGAGCCCGATCATGCCGGCCCGATCATGCCAACAGCTCCCGGTACGCGCCGAGCGCGGCATCCGGTTCACCGTCGGCGACCACCCGGCCGTCCTCGATCACAATCACGCGGTCGAAGGCGGCGAGCAGGTCCAGCTGGTGGGTGACCACGATGACCTGCTGGCTCAGGCCGAGCAGAAGTTCGGTGATGCGCCGGGCATTGCGTGCGTCGAGCAGTGTGGTCGGCTCGTCGGCGACCACGATCTCAGGCTCCACCACGAGCACGGCCGCCAGCGCCAGCAACTGCTTTTGGCCGCCGGACAGCCGGTGCGCCGGATGGTCGGCGTGCTGGTCGAGCCCGAAGCGCTCGAGCGCCGCCCGCGTGCGGGTCGAGATCTCGAGCGGGGTCAGCCCGCGGCGGCGCAGGGTGAAGGCGACGTCTTCGGCCACGGTGGGCATCACGATCTGGTTGTCCGGGTTGGTGAAGATGAAGCCGACCTGCCGGCGCACCGCCTTGGTGTTCCGGGCCACGTCGAGGCCGCCGACGCTGACGATTCCGGTGTCGGGCTTGATCAGTCCGTTGATCAGGCGCACGAGGGTGGACTTTCCCGACCCGTTCGCCCCGACAATGCCGATGCGCTGTTCGGTGAGGGACAGACGGATGTCCCGCAGCACCATCCGTTCACCGAACGCATGCGAGACACTGTCGAAGTCGATCCTGCTCATGATGCGGGCGTGACTGCTCCGGCGGTGACGTCGTCGGCCTCGGGCGCGGGAGCGGCGCGGCGGCGCGGCGGGATCAGACCCGGGTAGGCCCTGTGAACCTGGCGGGCCACCAGTACGGTCACGACCACCTTGATCAGGTCGCCGGGCAGAAACTTCGCGGCGTCGACGAGAGCAACCCACAGCGGCAGGCCCAGGTTGATTGCGGTGACGGGCACGCCGATCAGGTAGACCACGACGATGCCGCCGAGCGTGGTGGCGCCGAGCGCCGCCCAGAGCCGGTAGCGGGGGAGGAGCAGGCCGGTCAATGAGCCGATGACCAGGGCGCCGAGCAGCCAGCCGTAGAGGTAGCCGGCGGAGGGTGAGGTGGTGAACCAGACGATGCCGCCGCGCCCGCCAGACAGCAGCGGGAGGCCGGCGGCGGCGAGGGCGAGCAGGAGGAGCACGGAGAAGAAGCCCTTGCGCGCGCCGAGGATCGCCCCGGCCAGCATCACCCCGAGGGTCTGGAAGGTGATCGGCACGGCCACCGCCCCGATGCTCAGGGCGCCGGGCAGTCCGAGTGCGGCGATCAGGGCGGCGAAGATGGCGATTTGCGACAGGTCGCGCGCGCTCATGATGCGGGTTGTCGGGGTGCGGGCGATGCGGGGGCTGGAAGTCATGTTCTTCAATCTAGAATTCCGCGGCAGGGCGAGTCCGAAGAAGACCTACAAAGAATGCGGCGGAACTCTATCAGGATGCGTCCGGCGAGCCCCCCGGCGCAGGGGTGCGCCGGGAAGACCCCGGCGGGACGCATCCGCTCCTCCGCGATGAGAGTGAGGTCGAGTCTCCGTTGAGCTGTGCAGCTTCGTGCGCTTGAACGGGAACACGACACTGTCGTCGAGCGTCGAGCGTCGAGCGTCGAGCGTCGTCCTCTCGGCCCTGCCCGACGCCGACGTGTGGGGACTTCGACCGGCTCTATCACCGGGGGGCTCACGCCGGGCGGGTGGCCTGGGTCAGGCGACGAGGCGGGCGTTGTCCGTCGAAGCAGCGGCGGAGAAGCGCGGAAGGGAGGCCGTCGGCGCCCGCTCCGGTTCGGCCCAAACGGAGATCGGGGCGGGGATGAAGGGGAGCGCGGTGGGCTCGGCGATGACCTCGCCGCGCAGAACGGCGGTCTCGGTGCGGAGCACGGAGGCCAGGGACGAGGCAATCTGGTTCGCCTTCAGATCGTGGAAGATCACGTCGGTGTCGTCACTGCTGCGGGGAACCAGAGTCCACTGGCCTTGGGCGCCGACGAGACGGGCGATTTGGGTGTGCAGGAGCTCGAACACCTGAGCGTCGCTGAGCTCGGGAACGGGCGGGGGGATGACCGGTGCGACCGGTGCGACGCGACGTCGACGACCAAACATCGGGAGCCCCTTTCGGCTAACGTGCCCGTGAACTCTTCAGTTTGCCGTGCGGCGCCCTGCGGCCCGCGCTGACACGCCGACAGTGGAAGACTTAGTCCTCGATTCGGCGATCGTCGGCATCCTGGATGACGGTTCCGATGGCGACCGCGGCGCTGAGCAGCCAGCCGACCCACATCAGCACCAGGCGCCAGTCACGCGGACCGGTGCGGGTGGCACTCAGAATGTTCCAACCGCCGGCGAGCACGCCGATGATGGCACTGCTGAAAATGAACTTTCGCATGAAGACCTCCGCGCCTAACGCTACCCGGAAGTCGCCCGGCTGCGCGTTTCCCGACAATCTGACCGATCGGACAGGCTCTGACCGATCGGTCAGGTACCGTGATCGGGTGACTCCAGAGCCCGTTCTGCCCCAGCCCCCCCACAACCGCCAGAGCACCAGCGTAGAACTGCGCGCGACAGCGCTGGAACAGTTCGCCTCGGTCGGGTTCGCCGGCACCTCGCTGCAGCAGATCGCCGACGCGGCCGGGTACTCCAAATCGAGCGTGCTCTACCACTTCGCCTCCAAGGAAGCGCTCCTCGACGAGGTGCTCACCCCGGCGGTGAACCGGCTGGAGGCCATTCTCGAACGGTTCCTCGCCACCGAGGAGAGCGCCCTGACCCGGAGCCGGTTCGTGAACGACTTCATCGACTTCATCCTCGAATTCCGCCTCGAGCTGCACACCTTCATCAACCAGTCTCAGTCGCTGCGCGGCATCCCCGTGATCGACCGTGCAGGAGTGGTGATCGTGCGCCTCTCCGACACGCTGTGCCACGGCGATGCGAGTACGGAGGACCGCATCCGCTTCGGTATCGCCCTCGGCGGCGCCGCCTACACCCTGGTGGCCGGCATGACGTTCCTCGGAGAGGAGATAGCCCCGGTGGAACAGGTCCGACCGGCTCTTTTGACCGTCATCACCGAGCTGCTTGCCCCTGTCACCGTTCGCACCGCCCCGTCCCGGAAGTAGCACCCATGGCAACCCTGCTCTATCGAATCGGCCACTTCGCCTACCGGCGTGCGGGCCTGATGCTCGGCATCTGGGCCATCCTGCTGGTCGGGATCCTCGGCTCCGGGTTGGCCCTCGGTGGCCAGACCCAGGAGTCGTACGCGATTCCCGGCACGGAATCACAGGACACCATCGACAAGCTCGGCGAGGTGTTCCCCCAGGCGGCCGGCGCCGCGGTACAGGTTGTCTACACGGCCCCGGACGGGGCATCCGTCACCGACGAGCCTTACCGCACGGCCATCGTCGACATGGCGGCCGAACTCGCGGACGTGCCCGGCGTCGACTCGGTGCTGACGCCCTATGACGAATATGCGTCGGGCGCGATCTCCGACGACGTGGAGAGTGCGTTCAGCCAGATTCAGTTGTCCGCCTTATCAACCGACGTCACCGCGGAAACCCTCGACGACGTGACCGGGACGCGGGATATCGCCGAGGAGGCCGGACTCGAGGTCGCTTTCGGCGGCCAGGTGTTCCAGGACAACACCTTCGGCATCACCATTTCCGAGGTGCTCGGCCTGATCTTCGCCGGCGTGGTGCTGATGATCACCTTCGGTTCGCTCGTATCCGCCGGGATGCCGCTGCTGATGGCCCTGGTCGGCGTCGGCGTCGCCATCGGCGGCATCACCGTGATTTCCGCATTCGTGCCCGTCTCGAGCACGGCCCCCATGCTCGCCCTGATGCTCGGGCTCGCCGTGGGCATCGACTACGCGCTCTTCATCCTGTCGCGGCACCGCACGCAGCTCGCCAACGGGGTCGAACCACACGATTCGGCCGCCTCGGCCGTGGCCACCGCCGGCAGCGCCGTCGTCTTCGCCGGGATCACCGTGATCATCGCCCTGCTCGGGCTGCTCGTGGTCGGCATCCCGTTCCTCAGCGTGATGGGGCTGGGCGCCGCCTTCGCCGTGCTGGTCTCTATCTTCGTGGCGGTCACGCTCCTCCCCGCCGTTCTCGGCCTTGCCAAGGGGCGCCTCACTCCCAAGACAGGCAGCCGCGCGTACCGCCGGGCCACCCGTCCAGACACCGGCCGGCCCACCCTCGGCCACCGCTGGGTCAACCTCGTGCTCAGGGCGCCGGTCGTGGCCGTGCTCCTCGTGGTGGGCGTGCTCGGCACGCTGGCGATCCCGGCCCTCAGCCTCGATCTGAACCTGCCTGACGGGGCATCCGAGCCGGCCGGTTCGACGCAGCGAGAGGCGTTCACCATGCTCGAGGAGGGCTTCGGTCCGGGCTACAACGGTCCGCTCATCGTCGTCGTCGACATCACCCAGACGACGGATATCTTCGGTGACCTCGACACTATCGGCGCGGCCCTGCGCACCCTGCCCGACGTGGCCTTCGTCGGCACGGGCACTCCGAACCCGACCGTCGACACCGCCATCATCCAGGTCATGCCGGACAGCGCGCCGAACGCGCCCGAGACCAAGGCGCTCGTGCAGGCCATCCGCGATCTGGCACCATCGATCGACGACAACTTGGGCACCCCCATCGCCGTGACCGGCGCGACCGCCGTGTCGATCGACATCTCCAACCGCCTCAGCAACGCGCTCGTGCCGTTCGCCCTGATCGTGGTGGGGCTCTCGATCATCCTGCTGACCATGGTGTTCCGGTCGATCTTCGTGCCGATCAAAGCTGCCCTCGGGTTCCTGCTGTCGGTGGCCGCATCGCTCGGCGCGACCGTGGCGATCTTCCAGTGGGGCTGGTTCGCCGAGCTGCTCGGGGTGGAAACCCCCGGGCCGATCCTGAGTTTCCTGCCCATCCTGCTGATGGCCGTGCTCTTCGGGCTGGCCATGGACTACGAGGTGTTCCTCGTCTCGGGCATGCGGGAGGAGTTCGTGAAGACCGGCCTGGCCCGCGAATCCATCGTGCACGGGTTCTCCCACGCCGCCCGCGTGGTCACGGCCGCCGCCCTGATCATGTTCTTCGTCTTCTTTGCCTTCGTGCCCGAGGGCACCGGGGCGATCAAGGGCATCGCGTTCGCCCTCGCCGTCGGAGTCTTCCTCGACGCGTTCCTGGTGCGGATGACATTGGTCCCGGCCGCGATGGCCCTCGCCGGCGATGCCGCCTGGTGGCTGCCACGCTGGCTCTCCCGCATTCTGCCCGACGTCGACATCGAGGGTGAGGGTCTGCGCCGACACCTGGCCGACAAGGAATGGGCCATCAGCCAGCCGCACGCCATCACAGCCGAGGGAGCCGTCTTCGGGCTGCCGGAGAGCCCCTTCAGGCCGCTGGACCTCACCATCGACGCCGGCGCGGTGGTGGTACTGACCGGCTCCGCCACCCACCGCCGCGTCGTCGCCGCCACCCTGGCCGGCCGGCTCGACCCGGTGTTCGGCCGCCTCCAGGTCATGGGCTCCCCGCTGCCGTCCGAGCGCAGCCGCGCCCTCCGCGCGGTGGCGCTCGCCGACGTGGGCGACAGCCGCGACAGTGGACTCACCGTGGGGGAGTTGCTGGCCGAACGGCTGGACCTGGCGCATCCGTGGTACCGCGCCGCGTCGCGCCGCTCGCTGCTCGCGGGGTGGATCGCGCGCCTGAACGGTGCGCTCGGCACTCCGCCGAGCGGCCGGGACTCCGGCCCGATCGTGGGCGGCACGACGGTATCGTCCCTCTCCGCCCTGGGCCGCGCCGCGGTGCTCGTGACGGCGGCGCTCACCGAAACCCCGGGAGTTGTCATCGTCGACCTCGGCGAGGGACTGCCCGTCGACCCGGCGGGGCGGGACCTCGTGCAGGTGCTGGCGATCCTCGCTCCGGCATCGACCGCCCTCATCGTCGGTGCCGCCTCCTTTCCTGAGGCGATCCCGGTCTACCGCGGGGCCCGCCCGGTGCAGACCCTCGAACTCGATTCCCGTGACCGAAAGGCCCTGCAGCGATGAGCACCAGGCTCGAGAAACTGTTCAGCCGCACGCCCGGGCAGCGCCGAGGGGCTCTCGGGGCCCTGATGGCGGGTCTGATCGTGGTGCCGTTGGCGGTCGCCGGACTCTTCGCCGGCGCCCTCGCCACCGCCGATCAGCGCGTGGACACGCTGCCGGCGATCGTCGTCAACAATGACGAGATCGTCACCACCACCCTGCCCGACGGCACCGAGCAGCCGGTGCTCGCCGGCCGCCTGCTCGTGACCGAACTCACCAAGCCTACCGATGCTGGGTCCGAGGCCACCGGGTTCGACTGGACCATCTCCAACTCTGCGGATGCCGCGGCGGCCCTGGACTCCGGCGACGCCTACGCGGTGCTCACGATCCCGAAGGACTTCTCGGCGTCGGTGACCTCGCTGGGCGGGGCGGCTCCCACCCAGGCCGACTTGGGCATCCGCACGGATGACGCGCACTCGTTCCTGGCCGGATCGGTGGCCCAGTCGGTGGGCACCGCCATGTCGGGCGTCTTCGGCCGCGAGATCACCTCGCAGTACCTCAACGGGCTCTACACCAACCTGGCCGTGCTGGGCGAGTCCCTCACGCAGGCGGCGGATGGCGCCGCGCAGGTTTCGACCGGGGTCACCGGCGTGGCCACCGGACTCAATTCGCTGGCCGGCGGCACGGCCGCCGCGGCATCCGGGGCCTCGTCCGCCGCGACCGGCGCCGCCAGCTTCTCCTCCGGCGTGACCGAGTACACCCAGGGCGTCACCGGACTGAGCCACGGCCTGACCCGGCTGAGCACGGGCGCGGCCGGGCTGGCTCCGCTCGCGACCGGCCTACCGGCCTACGCGGCCGGGGTGCAGGCCAGCGCCGACGGTTTCAGGCAGCTGAACACGGCCATGCAGAGCGACTCGCGGGTCGCCGACTACGCGCCAGCCCTGCTGCGGCTCCAGAGCGGACTCGACGCCCTCGCCGCGCAGAGCACCGGCATCAGCCAGGCGGGTCCGGGCCTCGAAAGCGTGCTCGATGGAGTGTCTCAGAGCGCCAACGGTGCAAGCCTGCTCTCCGCCGGCGGAAGCGACCTCCGCGGCGGTGCCAGTGACCTCGCCACCGGCGTTGCCGGCATCTCCACCGGCCTCTCGCAGCTGGCCACCGGAACAACGGATGCCGCGGCGGGCGCCCGCCTGCTCGAATCGGGCGCGGTCGAACTCGCCAGCGGACTGCGGGACGCCGCGGACAGCGCGGCCCCGCTCACCGACACCGACCCGGTGACGACCGCGGCGGTCGTCTCCGAACCGGTCGGCATCACCGCGGAGCGCGACAACGCCTTCGCGTCGATCGGCCCGGTCATCGGCATGGTCTTCGTGCCGATCGGCCTGTGGATCGGTGCCCTGGCGATCTTCCTGGTGATGAAGCCGCTGTCCGCGCTCGCGCTCGCGTCGACCGCGTCGACCGGCAACCTCGTGGCCCGCAGCCTCGGCCGTGCGTTCGGCATCGCCGCAGCGCAGGCCGTGGTCGTGGTGTTGTTGCTGCACACCACTCTCGGCGTCTCGTGGTCGATCCTGCCGTCGACCCTGGCCTTCGCGGTGTTCCTCGCCTTCGTGTTCGCGGCGGTGCACCACTTCCTCACGGCGGCGTTCGGCCGGGTCGGAATCGTGGTCTCCCTGGTACTTCTCGCGCTGCAGCTCACCGTGGTGGGTGGGCTTTACCCGATTGAGCTGGTGTCGGCCCCGTTCCAGGTGATCAGCCCGTACCTGCCGCTCACCTGGGCGGTGCGGGGCATGCAGGCCATCGTCTCCGGGGGAGGCGGCAGCGCCGGCGGGCCCGCGGCCATCCTGCTGATCGTCGCGCTGGTGAGCGTTCTGACCTCGTACTGGACCGTCGCCAGTCGGCGCGGCGCCCGCTCGTTCGGCCTGGCGCAGGCCCGCAGCTGACGCGGGCCATCTGTGCGCGTGTGGCTGACTCAGGACATCCGTCGCCCACATTCTTCAGTCGCCGCGGACCAGTGCGGAACAGGTGCGGATACCCGGCTCGGTCCGGCCGGATTTCCTGAGTGGGCCACATCTCCCGCCTGATGCGCCGAAGTGCCTGTGCGGTTCGGGCATGCACCTCGCGCCGTGTTCTGTCGTGCAGCGCGAACGAATTCGACGGAGATTTTGTCAAGATCGATCCCGGATGCCCTGGGGCGACCAGGATCAGGGGAGAGGCGGGCCCTGGCCGATACTCAACCAGGCGTCGGTTCCTCCGCGAGCGTTCGGGCCGGGGCCTCGGTCCGTGGCGCGGGCGTCCTTCATCGCTTGAAGCTGGCGGTCGACAGCCGCTCTGGTCGCCCCCGCCGAAAGCTGCCGCTCGAGGTCCGCGTCGAGCGGGGCCGTGACATCGTTCAGAGCGCCGCTGGAGAGCAGCTCGTCGGTGGCGGCGGCGCGGGCCTGCATCTGGGTGACCCGGTCCTTGGCCCGGTCGAGGTCGGCACCGACCGTGCCCAGTTGCGAGCCGATGCCCGACGCGGCCTCGTTGGCCTTGACCCGAGCCTCGGAGGCAGCGTAGGTGGCCTTGATGGTCTCCTTCTCCGTGCGGAAAGCGGCGACACGTTCGGCGAGGCGTCGCTCGTTGTCCTGCAGTTGCGCCTGCTGCTGCGCCAAAGTGAGGTACTGGTCACGGATGGCTGCCACCTGGCCCTCAAGGAGCGACCGGCGTTCCAGCGCCGTGCGGGCCAGATCTTCCCGGCCCTGGTTCAGCGCCTCCTGGGCCTGATCGGCCAGCCGCTGGTAGCGGCCGCCCATGTCCTGCCCCTGCAACTCAATCCGCTTCTTCGCCGTTGCGACCTCGGCCAGCCCCAGACGCACCTGCTGGAGCGACTTCACCTGCTGCTCGTAGCTGTCGTCGAGGGCCTCGCGGGGGTCTTCGATCCGGGTCAGGGCCCGGTTTGACTTGCTGCGGAGGATGACGCGCAGCCGCGAGGTGAGGCTCATGATTCGGTCCTTCTGTTGAAAGTATTCATGGGCAGGGGCCGGCGCGGATCGGGGAGCCCGCCGTTGCCGTTGAGGGACTGGCCGTTGAGGGAGCGCAACTCATCGACCCCAGCCCGGAGCGCGGCTACCTCGCGGTCGACCTCGGAGCGAAGAACCGTAAGGGTGTCATCGGTGAGCTCTCCGAGACCGGCAGCGACTGCCGAGCGCAGCCGGCGCACCAACCCGGCCACCTGGTCGACGCGGCGGCCGGCCACCGACAGCGCCTCGGCGAGCACGACAGGATCGGTCTCGCTCGTCAGCAGCCGCAGCTGTGATTGCAACGTGACGCTTTCGTCCTGAATGCCACGGAAAAGTCGTGGAAGCTCGCCGAGCGGGCCCTGGCTGCTCCGGGCCAGGTCGACGGCTGCCTGACCACTGTCGAGAGATTCCTTCAGCCGCAACTGCAGCTTCCTAACCTCGTGTTGCGGTCCCCAACTCAGGATGGTGCGAGAACGTAACACCGCGCCGGTCAGCCTGCGGCTACGGCGAATGCGCCGGTACAGCCTCCGCACCAGAACGAAGAACGAGACGGAGACAGCGAGGCTGATGGTCGCGAGTGAGATCAACACCCAGCTCAGCAGTGAATTCAGGTCCATGGGTCCGCCTCTTTCAAACAGTCAGCCGGGGTCGCGCCACACCCGGACACGATCCACGGGATAAAATACGCGAGTTACCTCAAAGTTGTCCCCATGTCGGGCGATCGTGGCCGAGGGGCCAACCCGGCCACCGCTTTCGGCCCACTGGTAGCCTTCGGAGACCACCAAGGCGTCGCTCTGCGCTCGCCGGAACGGACGATCCCATTACCTCTGCAGCCGAACCCACGGCATCCGCCACCCCGGACTCCACCTATTCGCTGGTCGTGGTCTCCAACCGCCTCCCGGTCGAGATCGAGGTTTCCGAGGACGGAACGGAGGGCTGGCGCACCTCGCCCGGCGGCCTGGTCACCGCCCTCGAGCCCATGATGCGCAGCTCCGACGGCGCCTGGGTAGGCTGGCCCGGCATCGCCGACCGCACCTTCGATCCGTTCGAGAACGACGGCATCTCCATCGTGCCGGTGCGGCTCAGCGAGTCGGAGCTGGAGGAGTACTACGAGGGCTTCTCCAACGACACGATCTGGCCGCTGTACCACGACGTGATCGCGCCACCGCGCTACCACCGCGAATGGTGGGAGGCCTACGTTCGGGTGAACCGCCGCTTCGCCGACGCCGCCGCATCCGCCGCCGCGCCCGGCGCCACGGTGTGGGTGCACGACTACCAGTTGCAGCTCGTGCCACGGATGCTGCGCGACGCGCGGCCCGACCTCGTGATCGGGTTTTTCAACCACATCCCTTTTCCGCCCTACGGGATCTACGCCCAGCTACCCTGGCGCAAGCAGATCCTCGACGGACTGCTCGGCGCCGACCTGATCGGTTTCCAGCGCCTCGCCGACGCCGGTAACTTCTCCCGAGCCGTGCGGCGCCTCTACGGCTATCCGACCCGCGGCGTCGCCATCGATGTGCCCGCACCCGAGGGCAAGCATCGCCGGGTGATCGCCAAACACTTCCCGATCTCCATCGACGCCGCCGCCTACGAGGAACTGGCGCGGCGGCCCGAGATCCAGGAGCGGGCGCGCCAGATCCGGGAAGACCTCGGCAACCCCCGGACGATCATGCTGGGCGTGGACCGCCTCGACTATACCAAGGGCATCGCCCACCGCATCAAGGCGTTCGGCGAGCTGCTCGCCGACGGCAGCCTGAGCGTGGAGGACGTCACCCTGGTGCAGGTCGCCAGCCCCTCCCGGGAACGCGTCGGCGCCTACATCGCCCTGCGCGACGAGATCGAACTGGCCGTCGGCCGCCTCAACGGCGACTTCTCCACCATCAGCCACACCGCCATCAGCTACCACCACCACGGTTACCCGCGCGAGGAGATGGTGGCGCTCTACCTCGCGGCCGACGTGATGCTCGTGACCGCGCTCCGTGACGGCATGAACCTCGTCGCCAAGGAATACGTGGCCGTGCGCTTCGACCGCGACGGCGTGCTCGTTCTGAGCGAGTTCGCCGGCGCCGCCGACGAGCTCAAACAGGCCGTGCTGATCAACCCGCACGACATCGACGGCGTGAAGGCCGCCATCCTCCGGGCCGTCGCGATGCCCCGCCAGGAACGGCTGCGACGCATGCGCGCGCTCCGCCGCAAGGTCTTCGACAACGACGTCGCCGCCTGGTCCTCTTCCTTCCTCCGAACCCTGACCGAAGGGGCCGCCGTTCGTCCCGGGATCCCCGACACCCTCGCCGGTGCGCTGAAGGATCTCAGCCGCGCCGACAACATCCTCGTGGCCCTCGATTTCGACGGGACGCTTGCCCCACACGTCGACAATCCCGAAGACGCGCGCGCCGTGGCAGGCACCCGCGAGGCCGTGCAGCGCCTGCTCGACCTCGACGGGGTGCGGGTCGCGTTCGTCTCCGGCCGGGCCCTGGTCAGCCTGCGGCACGTGTCGCAGCCGCAGACCGATGTGCTCCTCACCGGCTCGCACGGGATCGAGGTGCAGCTGGACACCCCCGAGATCGAACTCGACCTCGTCACCGAGGAACTCGAGCAGCTCGACGTCCTCGCCCGGGTGCTTGAGCGCATCTCCGGGAGCATCGACGGAACCTGGATCGAACGCAAGCCGGCCGGTCTCGCCCTGCACACCCGGCTGGCGACGCCCCGGAAAGCGGCGGCCGCCCTAAAGGCCGCACGCGAGGAGCTGGGCACGCTGCTGCCCGGCCTGACCGTGCGGGACGGCAAAGACGTGATCGAATTCGCGGTGCGTGCCAGCACCAAGGGCGACGCCCTTGAGCGGTTGCGCCGGCACGCGGGGGCCGACCGGGTCTTCTACGCCGGCGACGACACCACCGACGAAGACGCCTTCGCCGTGCTGCGGCCCGGCGATGTCGGCCTCAAGATCGGGGCAGGCGACTCGCTCGCCGGCTACCGGGTGCGCGGCCCCGAAGACGTGCCGCTGGTACTGGGCCTGATCGCCGCTGCCCGCGCAGCCGTCGCCGCGGAGCGTGAGGCCGCCGCCGGAGCGTGACCCTCGGGCGACGTTCCGCCTTCAGCGGACGTTCTAGACTCAGTGCATGACTGAGATTGACATGAAGCCTCGCAGCCGAGACGTCACCGATGGTATCGAAGCCACCACCTCGCGTGGGATGCTCCGGGCCGTCGGTATGGGAGACGCTGACTGGGAGAAACCCCAGATCGGCATCGCAAGTTCGTGGAACGAGATCACGCCCTGCAACCTCTCCCTGGACCGCCTCGCGCAGGCCGCCAAAGAAGGCGTGCACGGCGGCGGCGGCTACCCGCTGCAGTTCGGCACCATCTCCGTCTCCGATGGCATCTCGATGGGCCATGAGGGAATGCACTTCTCCCTCGTCTCCCGTGAGGTCATCGCCGACTCTGTCGAGGTCGTCATGCAGGCCGAGCGCCTCGACGGCTCCGTGCTGCTGGCGGGCTGCGACAAGTCGCTGCCCGGCATGCTGATGGCCGCGGCCCGCCTCGACCTGGCCAGCGTTTTCCTCTACGCAGGATCGATCGCACCCGGCTGGGTCAAGCTTTCCGACGGCACCGAAAAAGACATCACCATCATCGACTCCTTCGAGGCGGTGGGCGCCGTCAAGGCCGGACGGATGTCCGTGGCCGACGCCAAGCGCATCGAGTGCGCCTTCGCTCCCGGCGAGGGTGCCTGCGGCGGCATGTACACGGCCAACACCATGGCCAGCGTGGCCGAGGCTCTCGGCATGAGCCTGCCGGGATCGGCTTCCCCGGCCTCCGCCGACCGCCGCCGCGACTATTACGCGCACCGCTCCGGCGAGGCCGTCGTCAACCTGCTGCGCCTGGGGATCACGGCCAGGGACATCCTGACCCGCAAGGCCTTCGAGAACGCGATCGCCGTGGCGATGGCGTTCGGCGGCTCCACCAACGTGGTGCTGCACCTGCTGGCCATCGCGAACGAGGCCGAGGTCGAGCTCACCCTCGACGACTTCAACCGCATCGGCGACACGGTGCCGCACATCGGCGACCTGAAGCCGTTCGGCAAGTACGTCATGAACGACGTCGACCGTCACGGCGGCGTGCCGGCCGTGATGCGGGCCCTGCTCGAGGCCGGTCTCATCCACGGCGACGCGCTCACCGTGACCGGCAAGACCGTGGCCGAGAACCTTGCCGAGATCGACCCGCCCGAACTGGACGGCGAGGTGCTGCGCACCCTCGACAACCCCATTCACGCCAGCGGCGGAATCACCATCCTCAAGGGCTCTATCGCCCCCGAGGGTGCCGTCGTCAAGACCGCCGGCTTCGACTCCGACATCTTCGAAGGACCCGCGCGCGTGTTTGAGCGTGAGCGCGCCGCCATGGACGCTCTCACCGCGGGGGAGATCCAGAAGGGCGACGTCGTCGTCATCCGCTACGAGGGACCCAAGGGCGGGCCCGGAATGCGGGAGATGCTCTCGATCACCGCCGCCATCAAGGGCGCCGGGCTCGGCGCCGATGTACTACTCTTAACGGACGGTCGATTCTCAGGCGGCACAACCGGACTGTGCATCGGCCATATAGCACCCGAAGCGGTGGACGAAGGTCCTATCGCCTTCGTGCGCGATGGTGATCTGATACGGGTCGATATCGCAGCTCGCACGCTCGACCTACTGGTCGACCCTGATGAGCTGACCGCCCGGAGTGTTGGCTGGGCACCTCTGCCTCCCCGCTACACCCGGGGCGTTCTCGCAAAGTACTCGAAGCTTGTCCAGTCTGCGGCCGTCGGCGCCGTCACGGGCTAGCACTCACTATTCGTCATCGAACTAGGGAACTGATCACATGACCGCGGAAACACCCGTGCCATCACCGTCGCCCTCACCTGCCGCGGCCGCCGGGGCGCCCGACTCGGGGGCGCCGGAAATCCTCACCGGTTCCGGTGCGATCATCCGCTCGCTGGAGTTGCTGGGCGTCACCGACGTCTTCGGTCTGCCGGGCGGCGCCGTCATTCCGCTCTACGACGAGCTGATGAGCCAAACCGTGATCCGGCACATCCTGGTGCGGCACGAGCAGGGTGCCGGCCACGCCGCGGAGGGCTACGCCTCGGCGAGCAACCGCGTCGGGGTGGCCATCGCCACCTCCGGGCCCGGCGCCACCAACCTTGTCACCGCCATCGCCGACGCTTACATGGACTCGGTGCCGATCCTGTGCATCACCGGACAGGTCTTCTCCACCCTGATGGGTACGGATGCCTTCCAGGAGGCCGACATCGTCGGCATCACCATGCCGATCACGAAGCACTCCTTCCTGGTCAAGCGTCCCGAGGACATCCCCGCGGCTATCGCGTCGGCTCACCTGATCGCCTCCACCGGCCGGCCCGGCCCGGTCCTGGTGGACATCACCAAGGACGCCCAGCAGAAGAGCGCCCCGTTCATCTGGCCGCCCAAGCTGGACCTGCCCGGCTACCGGCCGGTCACCAAGGCCCACGGCAAACAGGTGCAGGCTGCGGCCCAGCTGCTCGCCGAGGCCAAGAAGCCCGTCCTCTATGTGGGTGGCGGCGTCATCCGTGCCCGCGCGTCGGAAGAACTGCTCGCGTTCGCCGAACTGAGCAAGACGCCCGTCGTCACCACGTTGATGGCGCGCGGCGCGTTCCCGGACTCGCACGACCAGCACCTGGGCATGCCCGGGATGCACGGCACCGTGTCCGCTGTGCTTGCGCTGCAGGAGGCCGACTTGATCATCGCGCTCGGCTCCCGCTTCGACGACCGGGTCACCGGCAAGGTCTCCGAGTTCGCGCCGCACGCCACGATCGTGCACGTCGACATCGACCCCGCGGAGATCGGTAAGATTCGCGCCGCCGACGTTCCCATCGTCGGTGATGCCAAGGAGGTCATCGCCGACCTCACCATCGCCTACGCGGCCGCCATCACCACGACGACGCCCGACGTCAGCGTTTGGTGGACCTATCTCAAGGGTCTGCGGGAGGAGTTCCCGCTGGGCTATTCCGAGCCGACCGACGGCCTCATGAGCCCGCAGTTCGTGATCCAGCGCATCGGCGAGCTGACCGGGCCGGAAGCCGTCTACGCGGCCGGTGTCGGCCAGCACCAGATGTGGGCGGCCCAGTTCATCAAGTACGAGCGGCCCAATTCCTGGCTGAACTCCGGGGGCGCCGGCACGATGGGCTACTCCATCCCCGCAGCGATGGGCGCCAAGGTGGCCGAGCCCGACCGGGTGGTCTGGTCGATCGACGGCGACGGATGCTTCCAGATGACCAACCAGGAACTGGCCACCTGCACGATCAACAACATTCCGATCAAGGTCGCCATCATCAACAACTCCTCGCTGGGCATGGTGCGCCAGTGGCAAACCCTGTTCTACGACGGACGGCACTCCTTCACCGATCTGCACACCGGGCACGGGTCCGCCATGGTGCCGGACTTCGTGAAGCTGTCGGAGGCCTACGGTGCCCTCGCCATCCGGGTCACCAGCCCCGACCAGGTCGACGAGGCCATCAAGCTGGCGTTGGCGACCAACGACCGGCCCGTGGTGATCGACTTCATCGTGAGCCGGGACGCAATGGTCTGGCCGATGGTGCCGCAGGGTGTCAGCAACAGTTATGTGCAGTATGCCAAAGAACACGCACCGACCTGGGAAGAGGAATAACCCGTGAGCACCCACGTCCTGAGCCTCCTCGTCGAGGACAAGCCCGGCCTGCTCACCCGGGTCGCCGGCCTCTTCGCCCGCCGCGGCTTCAACATCGAGAGCCTCGCCGTCGGCCACACCGAAATCCCCGGGCTCTCCCGCATCACGATCCTCGTCGACGTCGAAGACGCGCCGCTGGAGCAAGTGACCAAGCAGCTGAACAAGCTGATCAACGTCATCAAGATCGTCGAACTCGACCCGGCCCAGTCGGTGCAGCGCGAACACCTGCTGGTGAAGGTGCGCGCCGACAACACGACCCGGTCGATGGTGCTCGAAGCCGTGACCCTGTTCCGGGCCCGGGTCGTCGACGTGTCCGTCGACGCGGTCGTGATCGAGGTCACCGGGGACTCCGGTAAAACGCAGGCGCTGCTGCGCGTGCTCGAACCCTACGGGATCAAGGAAATCGCCCAGTCCGGCCTGCTCGCCATCGGCCGCGGGTCGAAATCGATCAGCGAGCGCGTCTTCAAAAACTAGAGCTTGACCACCGACTACAACAACAAGGAGAACATTTACTCGTGTCTGAGATTTACTACGACAAAGACGCCGACCTGTCGATCATCCAGGGCAAGAAGGTAGCCGTCATCGGCTACGGCTCGCAGGGTCACGCCCACGCGCAGAACCTGCGCGACTCGGGTGTCGAGGTCGTCATCGGCCTCAAGGAGGGCTCGAAGTCCAAGGCCAAGGCCGAAGAGGCCGGCTTCACCGTTCTCAGCACCGCCGAGGCATCCGCCTGGGCCGACGTCATCGTCATCCTGGCGCCCGACCAGGTGCAGCGTCACCTGTTCGCCGACGACGTGCTGCCGAACCTCGCTGCGGGCAAGGCCCTTGTCTTCGGACACGGCTTCAACATCCGTTTCGGCTACATCAAGGCCCCCGAAGGCATCGACGTCACCATGGTCGCCCCCAAGGGACCGGGCCACACCGTGCGCCGCGAGTATGAGGCCGGCCGCGGCGTTCCCGTGATCGTCGCCGTCGAGAAGGATGCCTCGGGCGCGGCCTGGCCGCTCACCCTCAGCTACGCCAAGGCGATCGGTGGCCTGCGCGCCGCCGGCATCAAGACCACCTTCACCGAAGAGACCGAAACCGACCTGTTCGGCGAGCAGGCCGTGCTCTGTGGTGGCGCGTCGCAGCTGATCCAGTACGGCTTCGAGGTTCTCACCGAGGCCGGCTACCAGCCGCAGGTTGCCTACTTCGAGGTGCTGCACGAGCTCAAGCTCATCGTCGACCTGATGTGGGAGGGGGGCATCGCCAAGCAGCGTTGGAGCGTCTCCGACACCGCCGAGTACGGCGACTACGTCTCCGGCCCGCGCGTCATCGACGCCCACGTCAAGGAGAATATGAAGGCCGTTCTCGCCGACATCCAGAACGGCGCCTTCGCGGCCCGCTTCATCGGGGACCAGGACGCCGGAGCACCGGAGTTCCTCGCTCTGCGCAAGAAGGGTGAAGAGCACCCCATCGAAGCCACCGGCCGTGAGCTGCGCAAGCTGTTCGCCTGGAACGCCTCCGCCGACGACGACTACACCGACGGCGAAGCCGCGCGCTAACACCCGAGCTCGCATCGGCAGCGGGGCCAATCCAGTCGATTGGCCCCGCTGCCTGTTAGCGGCGCTGATGGTCCCGAGGATGCGTTCGGGGTGCTTGCCACGCCCAGTCGACCATTCCGTGGGCTTTCGGGTGATCACGGTGATTCCGCGGAACTTCAGCTGTCAGCTGAGCGCCGTGCATCGGGAAGGCACGATTCGGCCTTCCGGGGAATCCATCCCCGCCGAAGCGGTGCGGGCAATGGACCTCCGGAGAACCCTCAAGGAATCGGAGGTGAACAAGTAACTGGAGTGCACGGCTCCGTGAACAGGCACCCCCAGACTGGGTGGCATGAGTCCTTTCAACAGACGTGATCTGCTGCGATCCGCCGGCGTCATCGCCTTCGCCGGGGCAACCGCGAGCGCGGCCCAAGGTCGCCCTGGCCCGGCCGCCGGTTCCGCAGCCGTCCCTGATTTCCTGCACGGCGTCGCCTCCGGAGACCCTCTGCCGGACAGCGTGCTGCTCTGGACCCGGGTCACACCGACGCCCGATGCGCTGCCCGGCTCGGGCTCGGCCTCGACATCACGGTCGGCTGGGAAGTGGCCGAGGACTCCGGATTCCTGCGGGTGGCTAGCAGCGGCTCCGTCACCACGGGCCCCGCCCGCGACCACACGGTCAAGGTGGTCCCGACCGGACTGAGGCCCGGCACTCCCTACTGATACCGATTCAGCGTCGCGGGAGCGACCTCAGCGACGGGCCGCACGCGCACGGCCCCAGCCGCCGGGGCTGCCGTGGAGCGCCTGCGGATGGGTGTCGTGTCCTGTGCGAACTGGCAGGCCGGCTACTTCTCGGCTTACCGCTATCTCGCCGATCGGGGCGACCTGGACGTCGTTCTGCACCTCGGCGACTACCTGTACGAGTACGCTCCGGGCGAGTACCAGGCACGCGACGTCGTCGTGCGCGCGCATGACCCAGCGGTCGAGATGACCACGCTGACCCATTACCGTCGTCGGCATGCCCAATACAAGACCGACCTCGACCTGCAGGCGCTGCACGCCGCGGTCCCGTTCGTGGTCACCTGGGACGACCACGAATTCGCCAACGATGCCTGGTCTGGTGGGGCGGGAAACCACACCGACGGCATCGAGGGCACCTGGGCGGTCCGGCGCGAGGCTTCCCAGCAGGCGTACGCCGAATGGATGCCCGTGCGCTACGAGCCCGGCGGTCACATCTATCGGCGTTTCACCTTCGGCTCTCTGGCCAGCATCTCGATGCTGGACCTGCGTAGCTACCGCAGCCAGCAGGCGTCGAGCGTCGTTGATCCCGCTGTCGGCAGCCCAACCCGCACCCTGACCGGTGAGGCGCAGATGACCTGGCTGCTGGACGGCTTCTCCTCGACCCAGGCCCAGTGGAAGCTGATCGGAAATCCCGTGATGATCGCGCCCATCCGGTTCCCGTCCACACTCAGCGCGAGGGAAGTCGGCGCCGTGGGACAGCTGCTTGGGTCGACCACGATCGACGGCGTTCCCTACAACGTGGACCAGTGGGACGGCTATCCGGCGGACCGCAGCCGGGTGATCGGTCACCTCCGGGACAACGCGGTCACCGATGCGGTCTTTCTCACCGGGGACATCCACTCGGGCTGGGCCTGCGATGTACCGGCGGATCCGCTTACCTACCCGTCCAACGGTGCGTCCGTGGCCACTGAACTGGTCTGTACCTCGGTGACCAGCGACAATCTGGACGACATCCTGCGGTCACCGCCACGTACGGCATCTCTGGCCGTCGAGGAAGCGTTCAAGGCCGCGAACCCGCACGTGAAGTACCTGGATTTCGACTCCCACGGCTTCTCCGGGCTCGAGGTCACGCCGGCTTCCCTGCGCATGGATTGGTATGCGCTCTCTGAGCGCACCGACCGTGCGGCGACGATCAGCCTGGCCACGTCCTGGCAGGTCGCCGCGGGCACCCAGTCCGTCCGGCCCGCCCGGTGAACGGCGTACCGATGAGCTTCTCCGAGCCCGACCGCCGCCAGTTTCTCCGGCTGGCGGTGGCCGGTGGGGCCTCCGTCGTGCTGTCCGCCGCGGTCGGGAGCGAATTCCCCGCTTCCGCCCGGGCGGCCGGCGGCCTGGCCACGCCGGACCGCACTCGGGTGTACGTCATGGTGGTGGACGGTTGTCGGCCCGATGAGATGACGCCACAAGTGACACCTCGGCTGGCGGCATTGCGCGCTGCCGGAACCAATTTTCCCGGCGCCCGGTCGCTGCCGGTGATGGAGACCATCCCCAATCCCGTGATGATGATGACCGGGGTTCGACCCGCGCGCTCCGGCGTGCCGGCGAATGCCGTCTACGACCGAACCGCCGCCGTGGTGCGCGACCTGGACCGGCCGACCGATCTGCGCTTCCCGACACTCCTGGACCGGCTCAGGGACACAAGCTTCACGACGGGCTCGGTACTCAGCAAAAGGTATCTCTTCGGCATCTTCGGCGAACGCGCCAGCTACCGCTGGGAGCCGTCCCCACTCCTGCCGGTGACCGGGCACGCCCCGGACGACTTCACGATTGATGCCCTGATCGCCATGGTCGACGGTGTCGACCCCGACTTCGTGTTCACGAACCTGGGTGACGTCGACCGGGTGGGGCACTCGGATATCACCGGCACCACCGTGCAGGCCGCACGGACCGCTGCCCTGCGCGGAACCGACAACCAGGTCGGCCGCTTCGTGGACCACCTCGTGGCCACCGGGCGATGGGAGAGCAGCGTGTTGATCGTGCTCGCGGATCACTCTATGGACTGGTCGATTCCGTCGAACGTCATCTCCGTGGATCAAATTCTCGGTGCACGAGCGGAGCTGCGGGCGCAGATCCAGATCGCGCAAAACGGCGGGGCCGACCTGCTCTATTGGACGGGGCCGGCGGCTGACCGTGATGCCGGGCTGGCCGAGGTCCGCTCTCTCGTGACGGCGCATCCGGGCGTCTTGTCGATCAGGGACCCGGCCGAGCTGGTCCTGGGCCCGGAGGCCGGCGATCTGGTCGCCTTCTGCCGCGCGGGCTGGCGATTCTCTGACCCGTGGGTCGCGTCCAACCCCATTCCCGGCAATCACGGGCACCCAGCCACTGAGCCGATCCCGTTCTTCATCAGCGGAGGCAGCCCGCGGGTCATTCGCGGTGCAGTGCTCTCCGAGCCGGCGCGCACGATCGACGTTGCACCCACAGTAGGTTCGCTTTTCGGGCTGGCCGCCCCGACGGGCGGCTATGACGGCACCGAGAGGGCCGGGGCGTTCCGATCCTGACGGTAGACACCGGCGCCGGCAGGCCTCAAAAATCAACTACGGGAGTACCGTGAGCGGTGGTGGGCGATAGCCGGATCACGTCGACGAAGGAGTCAGCAATGAAGGCACTGGTGTATCACGGTCCCGGCATGAAGGCGTGGGAAGACGTGCCTGACCCCACAATCGGCGGATCGGCCGACGCGATCGTGCGCGTGGACATGACCACGATCTGCGGCACGGACCTGCACATCCTCAAGGGCGACGTGGCGACTGTGGCGGAGGGCCGCATCCTCGGGCATGAGGCTGTGGGCACGATCGTGGAGATCGGCACCGCCGTGCAGACCCTCGCGGTGGGCGACCGGGTCATCGTCTCCTGCATCAAGTCCTGCGGGCACTGCGTGAATTGCAAGACCGGGCTGTACTCGCACTGCCTGGGCGACGAGGGGGCGTCCGGCATCGGCTGGGTCTTCGGCCACCTCATCGACGGCACCCAAGCCGAATACGTGCGGGTTCCCTACGCCGAGAACTCGCTGCACCGGGTGCCGGCCGGGGTCACCGACGAGGAGGCCGTCATGCTCTCCGACATCCTGCCGACCGGGTTCGAGATCGGCGTGCAGTACGGCCGGGTCAAGCCGGGCGATGTGGTGGCCGTGATCGGCGCCGGGCCGGTCGGCCTCGCCGCCATCACCACGGCCGGGCTCTACGGCGCCGGAACGGTCATCGCCATCGACACCGACGAGAACCGGCTGGAGCAGGCCCGCCTGTTCGGGGCGACGGACGTGGTCGTCTCCGGCGGCCCCGACTGGAAGCAGCAGGTGCTGGCGTTGACCGACGGAGCCGGCGTCGACGTCGCCATCGAGGCGGTCGGCATCCCGGCCACCTTCAGCATGGCGCTCGAGGTGGTGCGCCCCGGCGGCAATGTGGCCAACGTGGGCGTGCACAGCAAGCCGGTCGAGCTCCATCTGGAGGACCTGTGGATCCAGAACATCAACATCAGCATGGGGTTGGTCAATACCAACACCACGCCCATGCTGCTGAAGCTCGTCGCGCAGAAGAAGATCCCAGCCGACAAGTTGGCCACGCATCGGTTCCGGATGGACCAGATCCTCGAGGCGTACGACACCTTCTCCCGCGCGGCGGAAACCAAGGCGCTGAAAGTCGTGATCAGCCGGTAGCGTGCGCCGACCCGGGCGGCGCTCGGTACGCTGGACCCATGACTTCTGGACACTCCGGTGACGACAACCGGGACGACGCCCTGGGCTGGGCCGGCGACGACGACCCCACGCTCGTCTCCGGCGACGAGTCCGGCGAGGCCGAAAGGCCCGCCGAGCCCGATTCGGGTGCTTTCGTCACGACCGGCTCCGGCTCTGGCTCCGGCTCTGGCTCTGAAACCGACATCGCGGCGGATGCCGACACCGGTTCCGTCGCGCCGCCGGAGGGATGGACCGTGGCCGGTCCGGCATCCGCTGTCGCGGCGAAGGCGGCGGCCGACGCCGCCGTGACCCGCACGGCCACGAGTTCCCTGGCGCTCGTCTCGCTCGGAATCTTTGGCGGAATATATCTGCTCTACACGGTGGGCTGGTTCATCGGCGTGGGCCGCATCCAGACCCCGCCCGCCGACGTGTTGTCCGAGTCCATGTTCTCCCTCGGTCTCTGGCTGGCCGTGGCCGCCCCCGCGGTCTGGTTCGCGGTGACGTTCTGGCTGACCAGAACGCATCCCCGAGCCCGGATCGGCTGGCTACTCCTCGGAGTCGTTCTACTCGCCCCGCTGCCGTTCATCTCCGGACCGGGGGTCATCGCATGACCGATTCACCGGTGACCACGCCCGCGGCCGTCCCCTCATCCCGGCGGCGCACCCCGCGCTGGCTGTCGACGGGCATCGCGATCCTGTTCGGCCTCTTCTATGCCTACGACATTTGGGAGGGCGTCGGCAACCTCGTCGGCCTCAACATCCTGGCTCGAAGCCTCGACACCCAGCTGAGCGGACTCGGCATTTTCGTGCTCCTCGTCGGCATCCTGGGCCCGCTCCTCGTCTTCGTGCTTGCCGCATGGATCGGGCGCTCACGCGGACCCGCCGCGCAGGTTGCCCTGCTCCTGGCCGGCCTGGGTCTGAACGCCGCGATCGCCGCCAACATCTTCACCCTCGGCGCGGGCAGCCTGCTCGCCTAGCCCGGCCTGCTCGCCTGGCCCTGCCGCACGCTGTCCCGAACGAATTCGACGGAGATTTTGGCTCTCCTGCTCTCTCCGTGGGTGTTTGACTCAAAATCTCCGTCGCATGGGTTCGACACCGGGCAGGGCGCTCCGCCTGTGGTGCACGGCGTCGCCTAGCGCTCAGGCGATCGCGACGACGATCAGCCCCATCAGCACGAGCTGCCCGGCCAGCCGCGGCACGAGGGGGATGGCGGCCACGCCGAAGCGGTCCGGGTAGCGCGCGGCGAAGGCGTTGGCGGGGAAGATCGCGGCCAGGAACACGATCAGGCAGACGCCGGCCGTCACCATCGTGGGTGGATACAGCAGCCCGAACCCGCCCGCGATCTCGCAGACCCCGGTGAGGATGACGAGGTTGTCGGGGCTGAGCATTCCGGTCGTTCGCAGCCGTGGCGGGATCATCGCACTCATCGTGCGCGCCACCCTCGGCACGAAATGTGTGATGCCGGCGCCGATGAAAACCACCGCCAGCACGATGCGCACGGCGAACTGGAGGTCGGGGAATGTAACGCTGCTCATGGCTCTATTCTCCAGCCGATAGAGTGTTTTCATATCTGGCGCCCCACGGTCGCGGCGCAAGCCATGTTTTTCTGCTGTAATCGGAGGATCCGTTTTCGTGTCAAAACCTGTTGTCCTAATCGCTGAAGAATTATCGCCTGCCACCGTCGACGCCCTCGGGCCCGACTTCGAGGTTCGCTCCGTAGACGGCACCGACCGGGTCGCGCTACTCGCCGAACTGGCCACGGCGCATGCCGTGCTGGTGCGCTCCGCCACGAAGGTGGACGCGGAGGCAATCGCCGCCGCACCGTTACTGAAGGTCATCGCCCGCGCGGGCGTCGGCCTCGACAACGTCGACATTAAAGCGGCCACGGCTGCGGGCGTCATGGTCGTCAATGCCCCGACGTCCAATATTATTTCGGCCGCAGAACTGACCGTCGGGCACATCATCAGCCTGGCCCGTCACATCCCGGCCGCCCACGGCGCGCTGGCGCAGGGGCAGTGGAAGCGCTCCAAGTACACCGGCGTCGAGCTCTACGAAAAGACCATCGGCATCATCGGCCTCGGCCGCATCGGTGCCCTCATCGCGGCGCGGATGCAGGCCTTCGGCACGAACATCATCGCCTATGACCCCTACATCACCTCCGCCCGCGCCCAGCAGCTCGGCGTGGTGCCGGTCAGCCTCGATGAGCTCCTCGCGCAGTCGGACTTCATCACCATTCACATGCCCAAGACGCCCGAGACCAACGGCATGATCGGCGCCGAACAGTTCAAGCTGATGAAGCCCACCGCGTTCGTCGTGAACGTGGCCCGCGGCGGCCTCATCAACGAGGACGACCTCTACGACGCCCTCACGGCCGGCACGATCGCCGGCGCCGGCCTCGATGTGTTCGTCAGCGAGCCGCCGACCGGGTCGAAGCTGCTCGGCCTCAACAACATCATCACCACGCCTCACCTCGGCGCCTCCACGGACGAAGCCCAGGAAAAGGCCGGCGTCTCCGTCGCCAAGTCCGTTCGCCTCGCCCTGTCGGGGGAGCTCGTCCCCGACGCGGTCAACGTCGCCGGAGGCGTTATCGACCCCTACGTGCGCCCCGGCATCCCGCTGGTGGAGAAGCTCGGCCAGGTCTTCTCCGGTCTCGGCGCCCACAGCCCGCTGACCAGCGTCGACGTCGAGGTGCGCGGCGAGCTCGCCGACTATGACGTGAGCGTGCTCCGGCTCGCCGCGCTCAAGGGCATTTTCACCAATGTCGTCAGCGAGACCGTGTCCTACGTCAACGCGCCGTTGCTCGCCGAGCAGCGCGGCGTCGCGGTGCGCATGATCACCGACAAGGAGTCGCCGGAGTACCGCAACGTCATCACGCTGCGTGGCGCCCTCGCGGACGGCTCGCAGGTCTCGGTGTCCGGCACCCTGACCGGCACCAAGCAAATCGAGAAGATCGTCGAGATCAACGGCTACGACGTCGAGGTTCCGTTCGACGACCACCTGATCGTGATGCTCTACACGGACCGTCCGGGAATCGTGGCCGTCTACGGCCGCGAGTTCGGCGACGCCCAGATCAACATCGCGGGCATGCAGATCGCCCGCCACGTGGCCGGCGGCAAGGCCCTGAGCGTACTGACGGTCGACTCGCCCGTTCCGGCGAGCCTGCTGGCCACGGTGCGGGACGCGATCTCGGCCGAGGCCATGATCGAAATCTCCATCACCGAATAGCAGTTCCGTCGGTCATCCGGTCGATCACCGCGAGCAACCGGTCCAGCCTCGTCTTCGATGTGTCATCGACGGCAGGCTGGCCGGGGCTCGCGAGGGTGGATTCGTAGTACAGCCCGTCACTGACGAGCATGATCACCTCGGCCACGTCCGGGTCTCCCACCGCCTCCTCGATGACGCTCAGCCACTGGCGCCGAGTTGAGGCCAGGGCCGCATTGGCCAACGGATGTGCCCCCTGCGCGAGCCTGACGGCCGCACCGATCGACTGGTCGAGCACCGTCCCCTCGCTCATCGACGTGCGGATCAGGTAGTCGATCGCTCCGGCCGAGGCCGCTCGAATTTGTTCGACGTCGTCGGCGACGAGCGCGTCGAGCCGGGCCAGGAGCCCCTCCACGAGCGCGTCTTTCGACCCGAAGTGGTAGAGCAGGCCGCCCTTGGACAGGCCGGCCGCCACCGCCACCGCCTCGAGGGTGGCCGCCCGCTCGCCCTGGTCGATCAGGAGGTGCGCGAACGCGTCCAGGATGCGATCGCGCGTGGGGGAGAGGCGGGGCACGTTCCCGGTCGGGGCTGCGGTCTCAGTACTCATGGTGCTACTATACCGTCTGGACGGTTTACTTTACCGTCTGGACGGTACAGCATCCGTCCCCGGAGCCGAAAGCAGTCGTTGCCGTGTCCAATTCCGTCCGAGAAACCGCCACCGTCGTCGCCGTCAGCCGTGTGATCAGCCCCCGCCGCCGGTGGTGGGCGCTCGTCGTACTCATGCTGCCCGTGCTCCTGGTCTCGATCGACAACACGGTGCTCAACCTCGCCCTGCCGGCCATTTCCGAGGACCTGCGGCCGACGGGCACGCAGCTGCTCTGGGTGATCGACATCTACCCGCTCATGCTCGCCGGACTGCTGGTGGCCATGGGCAGCCTCGGTGACCGGATCGGGCGCCGCCGGCTGCTGCTGATCGGGTCGGCCGGGTTCGGCGCCGTCTCCGTGGTGGCCGCCTTCGCCCCGAGCGTCGAGTGGTTGATCATCGCCCGCGCCGTGCTGGGCTTCTTCGGCGCCATGCTGATGCCGCCGACGCTGTCGCTGCTGCGGTCCGTCTTCACCGACCGCAACCAGCGCCGGCTGGCGATCGCGATCTGGGCGAGCGGTTTCGCCGCCGGCAGCGCGCTCGGCCCCGTCGTGGGCGGCATTCTGCTGGAGCACTTCGCCTGGGGCTCCGTCTTCCTGCTCGCGGTGCCGCTGCTCCTGCCGCTGCTGGTTCTGGGGCCCCTGCTCGTGCCGGAGTCCCGCGACCCGAACCCCGGACGCATCGACGCCCCGAGCATCGCGCTCTCGCTGGCGGCCATGCTGCCGGTCGTCTACGGGATCAAGGCCCTGGCGGAGCACGGACCCACGCCCTTCTCGCTCGGCCCGATCGTGCTCGGACTCGCCGCAGGCGTGCTCTTCGTGCGTCGCCAGCCCCGGCTGACGCACCCGATGATCGACCTCGGGCTGTTCCGCCAGGGGGCCTTCAGCGGGGCGATCGGCGTCAACCTGCTGAGCGTCGTGGCTCTCGTCGGCGGCCTGTTCTTCGTCTCCCAGTACCTGCAACTCGTGCTGGCCCTTTCGCCTCTGGAGGCGGGGCTGGTGCTGGTGCCGGGACTGGCGGCGATGATCGTGTCCGGCCTCGTTATCGTGCCCATCGCCCGGCGCGTGCGGCCGTCGATCGTCGTTCCGGTGGCACTGCTGATCTCGGCCGTCGGCTACGCGGCCGCTGGCCTGCGCGGGGGAGACCTCGACGCGGTCGGCATCGCGCTCGTCTTCGTGGCCCTCGGGATCGGGATCGGAGCGGCCGAGACGGTCTCGAACGAACTGATCGTGGCGAACGCCCCGGCGGACAAGATGGGGGCGGCATCCGCTGTCGGCGAAACGGCCTATGAACTGGGCGCCGTGCTCGGCACGACCATCCTCGGTACCATCCTGACGGCGTCCTACCGCAGTGCGGTCGTTTTGCCGGAGGCCCTCACGGCGGCGCAGAGCGCGGCGGCGGCGGAGACCCTCGGCGGTGCGGTGGCGGTGGCCGACGGGCTGCCCACCGGTCTGGCAAACGTGCTGCTCTCATCGGCCCGCGATGCCTTCACCAGCGGAATCGGGCCCACGGCCTGGATCGGCACCATGCTGGTGCTGGCGGCGGCGTTTGTGGCGCTGGTCGCCCTGCGCAAGGCGACCTGATCACCTGATCCGCGTCGTGCCGGTGGCCGGCTTTGAACCAATTCGACGGAGATTCTTGTGAAAAAGCCCTGCTTCACCGTGTTCAGGGGCGATTCCGGCAAAATCTCCGTCGAATTCGTTCTGGAACGGTCAGGACTCATTCATGAGGAGTCACCGCCCTAGACGTCGTCGACGGATCGCTTCTGCGACGTGACCTGTTCCCCGCTCGCCGGGTCGACGGCGCTGCGGGTCGTGGTGATGCTGCTGCGCTTGCGGGTCAGCAAGACGATGCCGATGACCATGATGACGGCACCGGCGCCCATCAGGATGTAGCCGACCAGCTCGATGTCCATCCACTCGACGGTCACGTTCAGGGCGAACACCATGATGGCGCCGACGACTAGAAGGAAGATTCCCAATCCGAGACTCATGCGGAACTGCTTTCTATTGGTTGTCAGGAGTTGTCCAGCTTAGACACTCGTTGCGTCGCAGTAGGGTTTATCTACAGCCAACTTTCAGACATACGGAGTCGAATGTCCCCTCTCATCAAGCTTGCTGTCATTCCCGGCGACGGAATCGGTCCCGAGGTCGTCGCCGAAGCGGTCAAGGTTCTCGAGGCGGCCACGTCTGCCGACGACGTCACCTTCGACGCAACCTGGTTCTCCCTCGGCGCCGCACGGTTTCTGGAAACCGGCGATGTGCTGACCGATGACGACCTCGCGGCGATCGCCGGCCACGACGCCATCCTGCTCGGCGCCGTCGGCGGCGTGCCGGGGGACCCCCGTCTCGCCAACGCGAATATCGAGCGCGGCCTGCTGCTCAAGTTGCGCTTCTCGCTCGACCACTACGTGAACCTGCGCCCGAACGTTCTCTTCCCTGGCGTGCCCAGCCCGCTGGCGTCTCCGGGCACCGTCGACTTCGTCGTCGTGCGCGAGGGCACGGAGGGTCCCTACGTGGGCAACGGCGGAGCGATCCGCCAGGGCACCGCGCACGAGGTGGCTAACGAGGTCTCCGTCAACACGGCCTTCGGCGTCGAACGCGTGGTGCGCTACGCCTTCGCCCAGGCTCAGGGTCGGCCCCGCCGCCACCTCACTCTCGTGCACAAGACCAATGTGCTCGTCTTCGCCGGCAGCCTGTGGCAGCGGATCGTCACCGCCGTCGCAGCCGAATACCCCGAGGTGACCGTCGACTACCTGCACGTCGACGCGGCCACGATTTTCCTGGTTTCAAATCCGAGTAGATTTGACGTCATCGTCACGGACAACCTCTTCGGCGACATCCTCACCGATCTCGCGGCGGCAATCACCGGCGGCATCGGCCTTGCGGCCTCCGGGAACATTAACCCTGAGGGCAGGTTCCCCAGCATGTTCGAGCCGGTACACGGTTCGGCACCGGACATCGCGGGCAAACAACTGGCTGACCCCACGGCGGCCATCCTGTCGGTGGCGCTACTCCTGGAGCACTTCGGATTCACGGATGCCGCGGCCCGGGTGACTGCCGCCGTGATCGCCGACATCGTGGCCCGGGCGGCTCTCGGCACACCCCGGAGCACCAGCGCCGTGGGTGACGCCATCGTGACTCGACTGACAGACAAGGGAATCCAATGAGCCAGCCAGCGCCCCCGACGACATCCGGCACCGCCACCTTCCCGCTGAGGTTCAGCCTGACGCCGTCGACCGCGGCCCGCACGAAGATCGAGCGCGAAGAGATCCTCGTCGATCCCGGCTTCGGCAAGAAGTTCACGGACCACATGGTCGCCATCGACTGGACCCTCGACGCGGGCTGGCACAACGCCCGGGTCATGCCCTACGGTCCGCTGCACCTCGACCCGGCCTCCTCGGTGCTGCACTACGGCCAGGAGATTTTCGAGGGGCTGAAGGCCTACCGTCACGCCGACGGGTCGATCTGGACCTTCCGCCCGGAGAAGAATGCCGAGCGCCTGCGGCGCTCCGCACGCCGCCTGGCACTGCCGGAACTCTCCGAGGTCGACTTCATCGAATCGATCAGGCAGCTCGTGGCCGTAGACGGCGACTGGGTGCCCTCCGCTGCGGAGACCAGCCTTTATTTGCGCCCGTTCATGATCGCCAACGAGAGCTTCCTCGGCGTGCGGGCCGCGCACCAGGTCGGTTACTACGTGATCGCCAGCCCGGCCGGCGCCTACTTCGCCGACGGTGTGGCCCCGATCAAGATCTGGCTCTCGACCGAGTACTCCCGCGCCGGCCGCGGCGGCACCGGCGCGGCCAAATGCGGCGGCAACTACGCCGCCAGCCTGCTGCCTCAGATGCAGGCTTATGACAACGGCTGTGCCCAGGTGCTCTTTCTCGACGGGGAGACCAGCAGCCGCATCGACGAACTCGGCGGCATGAACGTGTTCTTCGTTCATGGCACCGACACGCTCGTCACCCCGCGCTTGACCGGCGCGATCCTCGAGGGCGTCACCCGCGACAGCATCATCCAGCTCGCCCGGGACCGAGGCCTGACCGTGGAGGAGCGCGACGTGACCCTCGGTGAATGGCAGGACGGTGTCGCATCCGGTGCCATCACCGAGGTGTTCGCCTGCGGCACGGCCGCCGTCGTTACCCCGATCTCGCAGCTCAAGGGCCCGAACCTCTCCATCGGCGACCCGGATGGCCCGGCCGGCCAGATCACGATGGCGCTCCGCCAGGAGCTGACCGACATTCAGTACGGCCGCCTGCCCGACCGCCACGGCTGGCTCACCCGGCTCGACGCCCCGGTGCGACCCGCGTGAAAATCGCACGGTTCAGTCACGAGGGACTCATCTCGTTCGGCATCGTCGACGACGACGACATCGTCGTTTTAAAGGGTGACCCGATGTTCGCGGGCTATGACCCGTCCGGGGAGCGCGTGGCCCTGCGCGACGTGAAACTGCTCGCCCCGGTGATCCCGCGGTCGAAGATCGTGGGCATGGCGTGGTCCTACTTCGCCGACCCGGCCGAGCAGTCTGCCGCGGCCGGCTCGCCCGGTGAGCCCAGGTTTTTCCTCAAGCCGAACACCTGCGTCGTCGGCCCCGGCGACCCGATCACCGTGCCGGCGTCCTCGGACGACGTGCACGTCGAGGGGGAGCTCGCGATCGTGATCGGCAAGATCACCCGCAACGTGTCCGTCGACGTCGCCGAGGACTCCATCTGGGGCTACACGGTAGCGAACGATGTCACCGCCCGAGATCTGCAGGAGCGCGACGGCGACCTCACGCGGGCCAAAAGTTTCGACTCGTTCTGCCCGCTCGGACCGGTCATCGACACCGAATACGATTGGACCACGCTGACCATCGAGTCCCGCATCAACGGCGAGGTCTTCCAGAAGGGCAATGCGACGCTGCTCAAGCACACCGTTGCGGAGATGATCTCCTTCGTCTCCAGCGTGTTCACCCTGCTGCCGGGCGACGTCATTCTGACGGGCGCCCCCGACCGGTCCGCCTCCGTCGTGCACGGTGACGCCGTGCAGGTCGAGATCGCCGGCATCGGCGTGCTGGCGAACCCGGTTCGGCGCGCCTGATCGTCAGGCGTCGGTCGCGGCGTGCACGGGAAACCAGGACCGGATTTGCTCCGTCGCTGTGTCCAGCAGCGCCACCGATTCGGTCGCGTTGACCCGGGCGAGCAGCATGGCGCTCATGCCGAGCGAAGCCAGGGTGCGGGCGCGGTCCGGCGCGCGGTCCGGCGCGCTTCCTCCGGCGGCGGTCCCGGCCGCCCGGAGGGCGTCCTGGAGGGTGTCCGTCAGCTCGGACCGGTAGCCCTCCACGACCTGGCGGGCCGGGTCGTCGTGCCCGGCGAGGCCTGCGGCGCAGTTCACGAGCAGGCAGCCGCGGCGCGGGGAGTCCTCCGGCAGGGCGGAGACCGCCGACCTGAGTTCGCTGAAATAGGCCAGCAGCGAGGCCCGGCCGATCCCCGGCCCGGTCAGGGTCCGCAATCTCGGGCGGATGACGGAGGCCTGGTAGTCCTCGACGGCGGCGTCGAACAGACCACGCTTGCTGCCGAAGGCGTGGTAGAGGCTGGATCGACGGAGACCGGTCGCTTCTTCGAGGTCGGCGAGCGACGTAGCCTCGAAGCCCTTGTCCCAGAACAGGTCCCTGGCCGTCTGGACGACGGCTATGCGCTCGAAACTCTGCAGCCGCCCCATGGTGTTTCCTCCGTTTTCGCTGTGAGTGGTTTTGTGTATCGTTCAGTACACAATATATTAAACCATCCGTTACAAAAAGCAGAGGAGCCGCCATGGCCTCGTCCAGCACCAGCACCCAGATCCAGCTTGTCGCCCGCCCCACCGGCTGGCCAACGGATGCCGACTTCGGCGCCATCCGCATCGACCTGCCCGAGCTGACCCCCGGTCAGGTTCGCGTGGCCAACGAGTTCGTCTCGGTCGACCCCTACATGCGCGGCCGGATGAACGACGCCAAATCCTACTCCGCCCCCTACGCCCTCAACGAGACGATGACGGGCGGGGCCGTCGGCCGCGTCGTCGCATCCGCCTCTGACGAGGTTGCCGTCGGCGACGTGGTCGTGCACCAGTTCGGCTGGCGCGACCTGGTTCAGGAGGAAGCCGCCGGCTTCCGCGTCGTCCCGGAAATCCCCGGCGTGCCTCTCTCCGCCTACCTCGGCGTGCTGGGCATGACCGCACTCACCGCCTACGTGGGCCTGCTCGAGGTGGCCCAGCTCACGGACGGCGACACCGTTTTCGTTTCCGGCGCGGCCGGGGCCGTAGGCAGCATGGTCGGCCAGATCGCCCGCCTCAAGGGCGCGAACCGCGTGATCGGTTCCGCCGGGTCGGCCGAGAAGGTTGCTGTGCTGACCGAGAAGTACGGCTTCGACGACGCCTTCAATTACAAGGACGGCGACATCGCCAAGCAGCTCGCCGCCGCGGCTCCGGACGGCATCGACGTCTACTTCGACAACGTCGGTGGCGAGCACCTCGAGGCTGCCCTGGCCAGCTTCAACGACGGCGGACGCGCCGCCCTCTGTGGCGCGATCTCCGTCTACAACAACACCGAGGCGACCGGCGGCCCGCGCAACCTGGCGAACATGATCGGTCGCGGGCTGACCCTGAAGGGCTTCATCGTGGGCAACTACATGCAGCATTTCCCCGCGTTCTCCGCCGACATGGCCGGCTGGCTCGCCGCGGGCGACGTCGTCTTCGACGAGACCGTGGTCGACGGGATCGACCACGCGGTCGACGCCTTCCTCGGCCTCATGCGCGGCGAGAACATCGGCAAGATGGTCGTCCGCACGAACGTCTGACTTTCCCGACAGCATCCATTTCACACGATCACACACTCTGGAGAACCCATGAATTCCGTACTTTTTGTCGTCAGCGCCGCTGATCACTGGACCCTCAACGACGGCAGCCTGCACCCCACCGGCTATTGGGCCGAAGAGCTCGCCGAACCGCACCGCCTGTTCACCGAGGCCGGCTGGCAGATCACCATCGCGACGCCCGGTGGCGTCGCCCCCACCATCGACGCGGGAAGCCTGGCACCCCAGGCGGCCGGCGGGGAAGACCGGGCCGCGGCCATCGTCGCCTACCTCGACACCATCGGCAGTGAACTCGACGAGCCGCGCTCGATCAGTGACATCACGGTCGCCGACTACGACGTGGTCTTCTACCCCGGCGGCCACGCCCCGATGGAGGACCTGGCCGTCGACGCCGACTCCGGACGCATCATGACCGAAGCCCTCGACTCCGGAACGATTCTCGGCGTACTCTGCCACGCCCCGGCCGCCATGCTCGCCGCCCAGCGAGCCGACGGCAGCTGGCCCTTCACCGGCTACCGCATGACCGGCTTCACCGATGAGGAGGAGACTCTCGGCGGCCTCGCCCCCAAGGCGCCGTGGCTCGTGCAGAGCCGCCTGGTCGCGCTGGGCGCCGACTTCGTCGCCGGCGCAGCCTGGGCCGAGCACCTGGAGATCGACCGCAACCTGTACACCGGCCAGAATCCGGCTTCCTCCGCTGCTCTCGCCGGCGCGATCATCACCGCCGTCACCGCACAGAAGTAGTCGAGTCGCTGCGAGACCCTGTGGCCGAGCGGCCCCTCGCGCCCGTCGAGACCTGGCTACGAACGCAGGGCGCGCAGGGCGTCGGCGACGTCGTCCTCGTCATTCCACAGGTGGAAGGCGACGCGGGCCCGCCCGGCCCTGCCCGACGCGGTGAGACCTGCCCGGGTGAGGCGGTCAAGGTCGGTGCGGTCGGCATCCGGCCAGGTCACGATCGACTGCCCGGCCGGGGCGAGCCCGAGCCCGGTGCAGAGCGCGTCGCCCAGCGCCACCGCGTGGTCGCGCACCGTCGACAGGTCGAGCCGCCCGAAGAGCTCCAGTGCGGGTTCGGCGCCCACCCAGGCGTTCCAGGCCGGGGAGACGTCAAAGCGGCGCGCATCAGCCGCGAGGTCCATGTCCGGTCCGTAACAGGAGGCCCACGGGTCCCGGCCGGCATACCAGCCCGACTGCACCGGGTGCAGCCGGGCGGCCAGCCGCTCGGCCACGGTCAGGAAGGCCACGCCGCGCGGGGCGCAGAGCCACTTGTAGCTGTGGCAGATAGAGGCGTCGAACACGGATGCGTCCACCGGCATCCACCCGACGGCCTGCGTCGTGTCGCAGAGGGTGAAGCACCCGTGAGCAAGGGCGGCGGCCACGATCCCCGCGGTATCGGCGACGGCACCGGTGGCGGACTGCACGAGCGAGAACGCCACAAGCCAGGTGTCGGCGGTGATCCCGACGGCCAGCTCGGCCAGAGGCAGGTGCCGCACGGTGACCCCGCGGTGCGCCTGGCTAAGGAACGGGAACACCATCGAGCTGAAATCGCCGTCGACGCAGAGCACCTCGGCCCCGTCGGGCACGCCCGCGGCGAGCAGGCCGGCCAGCACGGATGCCTGAGACCCGATCGCGACCCGGCTCACCGGAACAGCGACGAGTCTGGCATACGCGTGCCGGACCCGTTCGACCACGGCGGCGTACCCCGCCGCCGACGCGGTGCCCAGCGCCCAGGCGTCGGCGTCCACGCGCAGGGCCGCTTCCGTTTCCCGGGTCGGCAGCCCGAGCGTGCAGGCCGCCAGATAGCCGCGGCCGCCCCGGAACCGCTCGCGCGCCTCGCGTACGCCGATGCGGTCCGCCACCGTCGAAAGCGGCGAACGGGACGCGGAAGATTCGCTCTGGTTCATCCCTCCAGCATGCGACCGGCCTATTCATTCGACAACAGCCAGTAGCTGAGGCAATCCATAAGCATCAGTTATGATCACTTCGTGCCCGCCCTCGTCCAGCCCGAACTCGACTCCACCATGCTGCGCGTCGTGGGCGCGCTCGCCGACTGCGGCTCAATCACGGCGGCCGCGGCGGCGCTCGGCTACAGCCAGCCCGCCGTGAGCCAGCAGCTCAGACGGCTCGAGCAGCGCATCGGGATGGCCGTGATCGAACGCATCGGCCGCGGGGTGCGGCTCACCGAGACCGGCCGGCTGCTCGCCCGGCACGCCACCATCGTGAGCGGGGCCCTGGACGCCGCCGCGGGGGAATTGTCCGAGCTGCGCGGCCTGCGCGCGGGCCGGGTGCGACTGGCGGCGTTCCCGTCCGCCTCGGCGACCATTGTGCCGCGCCTGCTCGCTGACCTGCAGCGCCGTCATCCGGGAATCAGCGTCACCTACCTTGAGGCCGAGCCGCCCGAAGCCGTGGCTCTGGTGCGCCAGAACCAGGCCGATCTGGCGATCACGTTCAGCTACCCCGGCGACCGGGTCGACCCTCACCGGGACAGCGCCGAAGGCCTCGTCGTGACCCGGCTCCGCCGGGACGAGATGATGCTCGTGCTGCCGGCCGGACACGCCCTGGCCAGAAACGGCGTAGTCGACCTCGGCGACCTCGCCGAGGAGAATTGGATCGGCGGATGTCCTCGGTGCCGCGGCCACCTGCTGGAGCTTTGCGGTCACAACGGTTTCACGCCCCGCATCTCCTACGAGACCGACAACGCGGCCGCCGTGCTCGGCCTCGTGGCGGCCGGCATCGGGGTGGCGATGCTGCCCGCGCTCGCCCTCGACTCCGTCGGCGCGCAGCCCCTCGTCGCCATCCGGCCCACCCGCGGCCGCGACCACCGCACCCTGCACACGGTCACGGTCACCGGGGCCGCGGGCGTGGCGGCCATTGCCGTCACCCTGCGCCGGCTCGCCGCACTGGCCGGACCGGAGGCGGCACCCGCGGCGCCACCCGTATCCCCACCCGCGCCTCACCCGGAGGCAACTAGAATCGGGGGTGATGTCTGAGACAATTGCGCACCCGTTTTCCACTGCCACCGGCACCGACGTTCGCGTTCGGTTCTGCCCCTCACCGACCGGAACGCCGCACGTCGGCCTGATCCGCACGGCGCTCTTCAACTGGGCTTACGCCCGGCACACCGGCGGCACGTTCATCTTCCGGATCGAGGACACCGATCCGGCCCGCGATACCGAGGAGAGCTTCGTGCAGCTCCTCGACGCGCTGCACTGGCTGCGCCTGGACTGGGACGAGGGCGTCGAGGTCGGCGGACCGCACGCTCCCTACCGCCAGTCCGAGCGCTACGACATCTACCGTGACGTGATCGAGCAGCTCACGGCGTCCGGTCACATCTACGAGAGCTTCGCCACCGGCGAGGAGATCGAGGTGCGAAACGTCGCCCTCGGCCGCGACCCCAAGGCCGGATACGACAACTTCGAGCGCGACCTCAGCGATGAGAAGAAGGCGGCCTTCCGTGCCGAGGGTCGCTCGCCGGCGCTCCGCCTCAAGGTGCCCGACACAGACATCTCCTTCGACGACCTGGTTCGCGGCGAGATCACCTTCCCGGCCGGCTCGTTCAGCGACTTCGTCGTCGTGCGGCCCAACGGGCATCCGTTGTACCCGTTCGTGAACCCGGTCGACGACGCCATGATGGGCGTCACCCACGTGCTGCGCGGCGAAGATCTGCTTTCCTCCACGCCGCGCCAGATCGCGCTGTACCACGCGCTGATCGACATCGGACTGGCCACGTTCGTGCCGCGTTTCGGGCACATGCCGTACGTCATGGGCGAGGGCAACAAGAAGCTCTCCAAGCGCGACCCCGAGTCCAACCTGTTCCACCACCGCGCTCGCGGCTTCGTTCCCGAGGGACTGGTCAACTACCTGTCGCTGCTCGGCTGGTCCCTCTCCAGCGACCGCGACGTGTTCACGATCAAGGAGATGATCGCCGCGTTCGACGTCGTCAACGTGCTGCCGAACCCGGCCCGCTTCGACCTCAAGAAGGCCGAGTCGCTCAACGGCGACCACATCCGGCTGCTCGACCCGGCCGATTTCGCCGCCCGAGTCATCCCGTACCTGGTGGCCGCCGGCGACGTGATCGAACCACTCAGCGAGGTGCAGCAGGCTATTCTCGAGGCCGCCGCACCGCTCGTGCAGGAACGCATCGCCCTGCTCGGCGAGGCACCCGGCATGCTCGGTTTCCTGTTCATCGGCGGCGACTCGCTGGCCTACCAGCCGGATGCCCTCGCCTCGCTCCCGCAGAACACGCGCGAGATCCTCGCCACGTCCACGGCAGCGCTGCTCGACATTCCCGAAGCGGAATGGACGCACGACCGGGTGCACACCACCCTGACCGAGACGCTGATCGACGGGCTCGCGCTCAAGCCGCGCGTGGCCTTCGGCCCCCTGCGGGTCGCGGTCTCCGGCCGGCGCATCTCGCCGCCGCTGTTCGAGTCGATGGAGATCCTGGGCAAGGCGGAGTCCGTGCTGCGTCTTGCACGTCTGGCTGCCACCACTCTCGAGTGACTGGCCTCGCGGGGCCGGGCCCTTCGGGGTCTGCCCCGGCAATCGGCTCGAGCCGGCGACGATTTCGGCTCTGGGTTTGTCCCGGCCCTCTGAGTGGGTTAGAGTTACGAGTCGGTCCGTTCTGAGGAACAGACATTGGGGTATGGTGTAATTGGCAACACGACTGATTCTGGTTCAGTTGTTCTTGGTTCGAGTCCAGGTACCCCAGCAGTAGCAGGCGCAGGATTCCGCGGCGATATCACCCATCGCCCATCCTTCCCTCGCGGCCCGAAACGGCCCTGGTGGCCAGAACCAATACCACAAGCGCCATGCGGGGCTGCAGCGGCGTTTTGCTGCCCGGGTTGATTCGCTCTCGTCACGACGCAACCGAGCTGACCCTCGTCGCATAACGACCGTCGGCGTGCGCTGTGCGGATCGGCATGATCCTGGCCAGCGCGTTTCATCAAACCTTCACATGCACAGGGGCTGGAGCTTCATGCGCGGTCAGCATGCTGGTGTGTAGACATCAACTTGGTGGCTGAACGTGAAAGGTGTTGAGGCTGATGAAACTCAATCGGAAGAACATGACCGCTGGTATTGCGGGACTCGGGCTCGTCGGAGCGCTTGCCACGGGCGGTGTTGCCGCGGCGCAGGCCTCTACCGGTGGTGGGGCGATTTCCCAGCCACCATCGACGACCTCGTCGTCAGTTGGCGACCACCGGTCAGGCCACATGGCCGGCATGGCATTCGGGCAGAGTTCGCCCATGGTCGCGGTCGCGAGCTACCTCGGCTTGAGTCAGACGGAGTTGCACGACCGGCTGCAGTCGGGTGGGTCCCTCGCGGATGTCGCTGAAGCCCAGGGCAAATCGGTTTCTGGACTCAAAGACGCAATGGTCTCGCAGCAGAGGACCACTTTCGACTCCAACAGCACTCTGTCATCTGATGACAGGGAGGCAGCCGTAGAACAGATGAAGAGCCGCATTGACCTGATGCTGAATGCGACCCACACCCCAGGTGAGGGGATGGGCATGGGTTCGGGCGTCGGTATGCACTCGGGCGCAGGGAATGGTGACGACCTGACCGTCTCCTGAACAGGCAGACCGGTCCAGGGGCTGCCTGAATGTCCATAAATAAACACAAATTGAAGGAGCAGAAGAAATGATGTGGGGAAACGGATACAACATGACGTGGGGATGGCCGGTCGGGCTGCTCATGCTCATCGCAGTCATCCTCCTTGTTGTTTGGGTTGTGCGGGCTTTTGCTGGCGGAACTGAACGCGGTGGGTTCCGCGGGACTACTCCGCTGAGCCGCGGACAAGGCGAGCGCAGTCAAGCGCGTCAAATACTCGATGATCGATTCGCGAAGGGCGAATTGAATGAAACGGAATACCGAGAACGGTTGCAGGTACTCGAGAGCTAAGGCCTGGGGTGGTCCTCCCTCGCCGAGTCCCCGGGGCGCAGTGCAGAGACCGTGCCGCCGGACGGCGATAATCAGAAGAAAAGGGGTGAGCGATGCAGAAGGTCCTGGTTGTCGACGACGAGGCGCAGATCAGGACGGTCCTGCGTGGCTACCTGGAAGCGGAAGGTTATAACGTAGCGGAGGCGGCGGACGGCGCCGAGGCACTTGCGGCACTCCGCACGGAGCCACCCGCACTCGTACTGCTGGATGTGATGCTGCCGGGGATCGACGGGCTGGAGGTTCTCCGGCAGTTGCGAGGCTTCAGCGACGCGTACGTGATCCTCGTCACGGCCAGGGCGGAGGAGGTCGACAAGCTCGTGGGGCTCGGTGTGGGTGCGGATGACTACGTGACCAAGCCCTTCAGCCCGCGCGAGGTGACGGCTCGAGTGAAGGCAATGCTCCGTCGTGACAATCGGGGTGAGCGGACCGACGGAGACGCCCTGCTTCGCTTCGATGGATTGTCCATCAAACCCGCCCACCGAGAGGTTGTGGCGAATGGAGTCTCCGTGGGGTTGTCGAGCCTGGAGTTTGACCTTCTCACCGCACTCGCCACCGAGCCCGGGCGGGTGTTTTCCCGGGCACAACTGCTGGAAAAAGTCTGGGGCTACGATTTCTACGGCGACGAACGGGTCGTCGATGTCCACATCCGCAGTTTGCGCGCGCGACTCGGCGACGATGCCGGCGATCCACACCTGATCGCCACGGTGCGGGGCGTGGGCTACAAGTTTGTGGCCGGGTCCAGATGAAGATGCGTCTCTCGCTGCGCCTGTTCATCTCCTATGCCGCTATTGCCGTGGTCGGCGGCGTGGTGGCCTATCTGACGATCTCGCTGCTTGCTCCTCGATTGTTCGAAGACCGGCTGGGAATGATGATGGACAGTGAGGGCACCGGAATGTCGATGGGGGTTATGGACGCGACCAGCGTGCGCTCCGCTTTCCTATCCGCGCTCACGACCTCGCTGATCGTCGGGGTACTGGCCAGCGTCATCGCCGCAGGTTTCGTCGCCGCGGCAGTCACGGGGCGCCTACTTCGCCCCCTCAACGCTGTGCGGGCCGCGACCAAGCTGATCGCTGCCGGAAAATACGGAGGCAGGGTCCCCGTCCCGTCCGAGCCGGAACTCGCAGCGCTGGCCAGCGACGTCAATACGCTGGCCCAGGCCCTGGCCGATACCGAGTCCCGGCGAACCCGGCTGCTCGGGGAGGTTGCGCATGAAATGCGAACCCCACTGACCGTTCTGGACGGCTACGTCGAGGGGCTGATCGATGGCGTGTTCACCGCCAGCCCCGACACATTTGCCTCCCTCAGCGAGGAACTGCGCCGCCTGCACCGCCTCTCCGATGACCTGTCCAGCCTGTCGCGGGCTCAAGAACAGCGGCTCGACCTGCATCCAGTCGATGCCGACCTGGCCGATCTTGCGCGCCGCACGGCCAACCGGCTCGCTCCGCAATTCGAAGATTCGGGCGTGACGTTGACACTCAACGTCGACACGCCGCTACCCGTGCACGTGGACCCGGACCGGATCACCCAGGTTCTGACCAACCTTTTCGGCAACGCCCTGCTCGCCACCCCGGCGGGCGGTGAGGTCACGATCACGACGCACGGCGCCGACGGCCGGGGTGAGGTCGTCGTGATCGACACGGGAGTGGGCTTGGCTGAGGAAGACACAGACCGTGTCTTCGAGCGGTTCTACCGGGTGCCCGGACAGACCCGCCGCTCCGGCGGATCGGGAATCGGTCTCACGATCGCCCGCGAGATAGCGCGTGCACACGGCGGGGACGTGACGGCCTCGTCGGCAGGGACAGGGCAGGGAGCCAGATTCGCGGTCGTGATACCCCTGCGCGCCGCAGCCAGATCAGGCTGAAACTCCGACGTCATTCCCTGTTCCATCAGCCAATGTGGTGGCCGTTGTGCTCTCGGGCTGTCGCGGGAGGCGCAGCCGCTTGAGCAGCAGCGCGTTGACCGCGACGATGACGCTGGAACCGGACATGGAGATGGCGGCGATTTCCGGACTGAGCCGGATACCGAACGTCGGAAAGAAAACGCCGGCGGCAATGGGGAGCGCGATCGCGTTGTAGCCGACCGCCCAGCCAAGGTTTTGGCGCATTTTACGCACGGTGCCTTTCCCGATGCGCAGGGCGATGGGGACGTCGAGGGGGTCGGACCGCATCAGGACCACGTCCGCCGTATCGATGGCGACATCCGTCCCTGCCCCGATGGCGATGCCCAGGTCCGCCTGTGCCAAGGCCGGAGCGTCGTTGACTCCGTCGCCGACCATCGCGACTCGCTTGCCGGATGCCTGCAGCTCCTTGATTTTCGCGGCCTTGTCTTCCGGGAGCACCTCGGCGATCACAACATCGATGTGGAGCATGGAGGCGATCCGCTGCGCGGTCGCCTCATTATCGCCGGTGAGCATGACCACCTCAATGCCCGCTTCGTGAAGAGCGACGACGGCGGCCGCCGCGGTCTCCCGTACTGCGTCGGCCAGGGCGATGACCCCAACGGCCTTCCCGTCAACGGCAACGAGGACCGCCGTCCGTCCGGTCGCGGCCAGCGTCTGACGCTGCGCGGACACCGGATCAATATCGATGCCCTGGGCAACCATGAGTTTGCGGTTGCCGACGAACACCTGGCGTCCTGCGACTGTGGCGCCGGCACCATGTCCCGGAACATTGCGGAACGCAGATGCGTCCAACGCTTGTGCGCCGCGTCTGACGGCGTAACCGACGACGGCTGCGGCGAGCGGATGCTCAGACTCCCGTTCCACGGCAGCGACAAGGGCCAGCAACTCGAGCTCATCCATCCCAACAGCAATGAAATCCGTCACCTCTGGTTCGCCCTTGGTCAGGGTTCCCGTCTTGTCCAGCACGACCGTGTCAATGCGAGCCGAAGTCTCCAACGCGGTCGCGGTCTTGAAGAGCACTCCGCGTTTGGCGCCCAGACCGGTGCCCACCATGATGGCGGTCGGTGTCGCGAGGCCCAACGCATCCGGGCAGGTGATGACGACAACGGTGATCGCAAAGAGGATCGCGGTAGGAAGGCTCGCCCCGGCCAAGAGCCACGCACCCAGGGTGACGCTGCCGCCAATGAGTGCCACGAGCACAAGCCAGAACGCCGCACGGTCCGCCAGGCGTTGCCCGGGGGCCTTGGAATTCTGCGCTTCCTGAACCAGGGCCACGATCTGCGCAAGCGCGGTATCGGCGCCGACCTTGGTCGCGCGCACGCGCAAGGTTCCCGTCGTGTTCACGGTTGCGCCGATCACGGTCGATCCGCTGCTCTTGGCGACGGGAAGGCTCTCCCCGGTAACCATGGATTCGTCGATGTCGGACTCACCGTCCTCCACAATTCCGTCGGTTGGAATCTTCCCACCGGGCCGCACCAGGAGCAGGTCGCCCGGGACAACCTCCGCGGTCGGAACCTCAACCGGATCCCCGTCCCGAATGACGAATGCCATCGACGGTGCCAACTCCAGAAGCGTACGGATGGCATCGTTTGCGCCGCCCCTGGCCCGCATTTCAAACCAGTGGCCCAGGAGGACGAAGCTGGTCAGAACGGTCGCAGCCTCGTAGAAAACTTCCCCACCACCGGTAAGGGTGACAGACAGGCTATAGAGCCAGCCCGCTCCAACACCGACGGCGACCAGAACCATCATGTCCAGGGTTCGGGCCCGCAGCGCCCGGAAGGCCCCATCGAAAAAGATCCAAGCCGAATAGAAAATGACCGGCAGAGACAGGATCAACGCCACAACGTCATCCCGCAGCCCGAAGGGGGCAGGAACTGCGAAACCGAAAACGTCCCGGCCGATCGGCGACCACAGAGTGATCGGAACCGACAGGATCGCCGCCACCACGAACCGGTTGCGCATATCCCGGATCATGCCGGCCATGGACATGTCGCCGTGCGCGCCGCCATGCCCCATGGTCTCCTGCATGGTTCGAGGCGGTTGCCCGGTCTTCATCTCATGTTCGGTGTGGTCGGTGACGGATGACGCCATCGGATCGCAGATGTGACCCGGCACGGAGCGTCCAGCGCAGTGGTAACCGCATTCCCGGACCCATGCCGCCAGATCAGTGACGGAGGTCTGCCTGGGATCGAAGGTCACGCTCGCGGTTTGCGCTACTGGATTCGCATCAACGCTCAACACGCCGGGGCGGCGGGCGAGTACCGACTCGACGATTGCTCGCGAGGACGCCCATTGAACGCCCTGCACTTCGAGGACGGTAGTTTCGGCTTCCTGAGTCATGTGAATCTTCCAATCTGAAAAATCGGCCTCACAGCGACAATCTCCGTGGCGGATACTCTCAACCTATACCCATGGGGGGTACGCGACCGGGGCGATCCACCTCGTTGGTGGGCGGCTGTCGTCGGGCCTCTGGGGCACTAATCAGCCAACGCTACTAGGGTGGATAGTATTCCGGAATGCTTCTACCGGCTCACGGCTTGCTTGTCGATCGTTGCTCGCCGTGACGGTTTGAGGCGCACTGAACGACTACCCCTTCCGGGAGGATGTACCGCCTGAAAACGGGGAGTGGTGCACGCCGTCTATTGTCCAAAATACCCCAAGGGGTATGCTTGTGGCAGAATCTATTCTCGGAATTTGAGTCGAAGGAGTCGGATCGTGATGTGGGGCTATGGAGGAAGTATGGGGCTGTACTGGCTCTTCGGGCTGCTGGCAGTTGTCGGTATCTCGTTGCTGGTCGTGCTCATGGTTCGGCTGTTTTCTGGCGATCGTAGTGTCGGGCCAAAACAGGGGGGAGAGGTTGGGCCTGGCCGCGCGCGCCAGATACTGGATGAACGTTTCGCCAGGGGTGAGCTGACCGCGGAGCAGTACCGCGAACAGCGCGCAGTCCTGGGCGAGGATAAGTGGTGAAGCCTCTCAGCCGTCGAAGCGCGCTCACGCTCGGTGGCCTCGGGCTGGCGAGCACGGTTGCCGGGGGAGCGGGACTTCTCTGGAGCCAACAGACGGCATCGCCTTCGGGCACCGACTCAGGCTTTGGGGCACCCTCCGGTGATCCACTGGTTCAGCCGCCCGAGCTGCGTAGCGCCGATGGCCGCCTCAAGGTCCGCCTGAATGCTGCACCGGGGGACGTGAAGATTTCCGGCCGCGACGCCACCGTGCTGAGCTATAACGGGGGCGTGCCGGGGCCTACCCTACGTGTTCAGGCGGGCGACACGCTCAGTGTGAGCCTGCACAACGGGCTCAACGATCCGAGCAACCTGCACGTGCACGGATTGCATGTTTCTCCGTCGGACAACGGCGACAACATGTTCGTGACCGTTGAGGCCGGAGACTCATTCGACTACGAATATCAGTTGCCGGCTGATCACCCGCCAGGAGTGTATTGGTATCACCCGCACCACCACGGGTTCGTCGCCGATCAGGTCTTCGGCGGCCTTTACGGGGCCATCATTGTCGCGGACCCCACGCCCATCAGGGCTGCGCGAGAGCGTGTGCTCGTCATCTCAGACATCACACTGGACAGCCTGGGCCGCATCCCTCCCGTGAGGCCGATGGAACAGATGGCGGGACGGGAAGGACAACTCGTCCTGGTCAATGGGCAGGTGAATCCGGTAATGACCGCCCGTCCGGGGGAACGCGAACGTTGGCGCATCGTCAACGCCTGTGTGTCCCGGTACCTGCGGCTGCGTCTCGACGGGCAGGAGCTACAACTTCTCGGCATCGACTCGGGACGGTTCCAGACCCCCGGCGACGTCGATGAGATAGTGCTGTTACCCGGCAACCGAGCGGACCTCCTGGTTACCGCTGTCGAAGGGATATCCATCTTCCAGACCCTGCCCTACGACCGCGGCGGCACGAACGGAATGATGGGCGGCGGCGCTGGACCCAGCGGGCAGGAGGCTCAGAGCAACCCTCGCGGCTTTTCGGTGGCGACACTAACGGTGTCCGGTGATGCGGCGACCGCCCTGACCGCAGTCCCCGAGCAGGCCGTGCCCTCAGATCTTCGTTCGCGGCCCGTGACGGCGCGTCGCGAGCTGACGTTCGGGATGGGAATGGACGGGATGAGGGGCGGCTCGATGATGAGTTTCACCATTAATGGAGAGGCGTTCGATGCGGACAGAACTGACACCACGGTTCAGGCCGACAGCATCGAAGAATGGACCCTGACAAATACCACCCAGATGGACCACCCCCTGCACCTGCACGTGTGGCCGATGCAGCTCGTTGAGGAAAATGGCAGGGCGGTCGAGTCTGTGGTTCGGCAAGATGTTGTCAATGTTCCGGCAGGAGCACGAGTGAAGGTCCGCATCGCCTTCGACGACTTCGCCGGACGGACTGTTTATCACTGCCACATCCTCGATCACGAGGACAACGGGATGATGGGCGTCATTGAAGCAAAGTAAAAACAAAGAAGGAGGCGCTCATGCGCTCACGAATCTGGATCATCTCCCTGGCCGCTGGTGCGTTGCTTGCAGCAGGCACCATCGCTCCGGCCTACGCGGCCGAGGGCAGCAGCCCCCCGGCCCCGGCGGGTCAGGCCGAGGATAGCGCCCGCGGACACATGGCCGCGATGCACAGAGCACCCGGCCTGGTGAAGATGCACGAACAGATGATGGCCGGGATGTCCGACACGGCTGACATGACGGCCGGTGCAGCCAGCCTGGCGAGAATGCACGAGCAGATGATGGCCCATCACCCGGCTGGCGACGCTTCGTCGCAGGCTGGCACTAAATAGAGGCGTCACGGTGAGTACGGCTCTCTACGGTCTGGCCCTGTTGGCGTGCCCTGTGGCTATGGCTTGATGATGTGGTTCATGATGCGAGGGAAGAAGACAGCTGATGCGCCGAAGTCGCTGTCGGCGGCCGATGACATGGAGTTGACCACACTGCGCGCCGAGGTGGACACGCTGCATCTGCCGAATTGAGGTTTTTTCCTGCCTCAACACGTGTTCGATGGCCGTCAGTGCGGTTGCAGTGTGAGATCCGGGCTTCCGGGGGAATGCGCAGCGTCGATCACATGATCAAGGATTGCTTGTCCTCCGGGCACGGGTCCATTGTTCCCGCAGCGGATGCGGGGGCGATGGCGAGGAACAAAGGAAATGCGATCAACAATCCCATAGCCAAAGCAGCGACGGTGGTCTTCCCGGCGCCGAGGGGCCGAACCGGTGAAATGAGTCTCCTCACTCGGCTGGGTGCTGACTCTCCCCCCGCGCCGAGGGCTGCCGCGGGGGTCAGACCGTGTTCAGCGAGGCGCACCAGGGCGGTGGCCACTGTGGTCCGGTCGCTGTGTCTGGCCGCACTGTCATCGGCCAGCATCTCGACGAGCCGGCCGAGTTCTCTGCGTGCGGTTCGAAACGCTGTGACGCGGGGGAACGCATGCTGCAGCGCGTCGGATGCCGCGAGGATGAGGTGGTGGCGTCCGCGCAGGTGCGCCCTTTCGTGGGCCAGAACGGCGAGGAGCTGATTGTGATTCAACGCCGACAGGGCGGCGCTGGTCAAGACGACCTGGTGAATCCTGCCTGGTAGGCAGTACGCGGCTGCGGACGGATGGTCGACGACGAGAGCGTCGTATCGGAGGTGGGGTCGCGCAATGAGGGCCAGGGCGTCCAGTTGCACTTTCCTGTTACGGGCTGCGATTGCCCGGTCCGCGGCCAGGCAATAGGCGACCCGGACGAGGATGGCACTTGTGGTGGCAGCGCCGGTGGCGCTGACCACGGCACCGCCCGGCGTGGAGTATTGCGCGAGGAGGGCCATCGCGCAGGTTCGGATCCAGTCGGCGAGGTTGATGGTCCAGGGAATCGCGGGGATGGCCAGGCTGGAGCCGGCAAGCAGCACCGCCAAAACAATTGAGGCGCTCAACGTTTGCCAAGCAGCGATCCCGACCCGGGGAGACCGCTCGAGCCACGAAATCCGGCGCAAGAGGGCCGGCCCCAGGACGGCCAGAGTCACGGCGAGGACCATCAAAACGGCTGGAGCAATCATGGCGCGGTGCTTGTGCGACCCTGGAGGTGCTCGTCAAGGGCAAGACGGAGGCTGGCGACTTCCTCTGGCGGAATATGGTCGAGAAAGTGCAAAAGTGTCACCGAAGTGTCAGCTCCTCCGGCAAGGACTTCCCCCATGAATGCGGCAGTGTGCTGCTCACGCGTCTGCGCAGGTCGGTAAAGGTACGCACGGCCGTCCTTCTCCCGGGTCAGCAAGCCTTTGCGGCGCAGGTTGTCCATAACTGTCATTACCGTTGTGTAGGCGAGTGTGCGCTCGCGTTGGAGATCCTCCAGCACCTCGCGAACGGCGACCGGGCGCCCCCAGGACCAGATGCGATCCATGACGTGCTGTTCCAGCGTGCCGAGTGGGCGCACCATGGGTTGCTCCCTTCAACGCTCTAATAGAAACGAGAACCCCTAATCGACTACCTTCCATAGTAACGTACGGTCCCTGCTGCGCTCGCGGGTTCCTGTGCCGATCAGCCCTGGACGCCACCAGAGCAGGGTGCGCCGGGTTCGGGTGCCTGTGGGCCCTGTAGGTAGGTCTGCAGGAACAACTGCAGGCGGGGGTCATCCACGCTATCCAGTTGCAGTTGTTTTCCCCAGGCGCTGGCGATAATCGGGGCGGGGAGGTCGGGATACGGGCTCAAGAGTTCGTATGGGTTCGACTCGGCATCAGCCGTCAGAGTGTCAATCTGCTCTTGCGGCAGATCGGATCGGTAGGTGACCCACACCGCGCCATGCTCGAGCGAGTGCACGGCCCGCCAGGTGTCTACCGGCTTCGTATACACGCCACAGTTTGTCAGCTCGGCGGAATGTTCCCCGCCGACGGGGGGAAGCGTTGGAAACGCAATCTCGTTGACCACGTGGTCGCGGCTCAATCCATCAGAACTCTCCACGCCGCTGATTGGCTTGTCTGCTGCCGAACTGGCTGCGTCCTGGTCTTTCTGGTTGAGAATGAAGATGGAGACAACGGTCGCCACGAGGGTGATTGCGACGACGGTGCCCAAGCCGAAGATCCAGAAGCTCCGACGCCGCTCGCCCCGCTTCAGCTCCGCTCGTGCGGCCGCGACGATCGCCTGCCGATGTGCTCTGTCCTCTGTGTTCGGGTGTTCCATTTGGACGGTCCTCTCTATTTTTGTTCTGCATTGTGATGTACGGCAACGCCCTGTCAGCTGCCGTTCGAGCCCGGCCGCCCCTGGGCGGCTACGTCGGAGCGGGACAGGTGGTGCCGCAGCTTCTTCTCCGATAGCCGCCCGTAGCTGAACATGACGTCGTCGATCAGGATTCCGGGGGCAAAGATGATGCCGTTCCGAGCGGCCAGAGCCCGGCCTGCATCGGTGTCCAAGCCGATCGTCTCGACCTGAAAGGAATAGTCCGCGGCGAGTCGGGACAGTACCAGCTTGGCTTGATCGCAGGCGTGGCACGAGGGTTGCGTCAGTACGGTGATTCGCATCAGGCGTCGGTCCGGAGAACCTGCATCTGGGTGAGAATCTCGTCTACCGGCACGTACATGGTGAAATTCGGCGGGCCGCCGTGGTCGGCGCGCCACTCAATTTCCCCCGTCGGCCCAACCAGGATGAAGCTGTGCCCGTTGCGGGATTCACCCATCATTCCGTACTTGTTGGTCTGGTAAGTCAGGGAGACATCCAGGCGGGTATCGGCCAAAGCGACCGCCGTCAGCTTGTCGTCGGCCATTTTTTGGGCGATCAGGTCCACCGGTCCGCTGGTGATGGTGAGGAGCTGATCGACGCCGGCAGACTGCAGTTTGGTCTGGGCGGCCTCCAGATCGCGGATTTGGTCCCAGCACGGCTGGCACCCGATTCCCTCATGGAAAAAGAGCAGAACGGACTCGCCACGGTAGTCGCTGAGATTGACCGTCCCCCCGGCCGTGGAAGCGAGAGAAAAATCTGGGGCTTCCGCGCCCGGGCCGGGAGCACCCACGGCGTAGCTGACCGAGGCGGTGTCTTCCACAGCCGTGGGGGTCCCGTTCCACGTGCTGTCCATGGCCACCAGGATGGCTGCCGCAACCGCCATGATGCCCACGACCATCGTTGCCCGGCGCAACCCAGTGCTCCTGGCACGTGATTGCAGGCGTGTGCCCGGACGGCGATTCTCTCGTGATGCCATTACTGTGACTCCTCTGTCCGGGTGCGCGTATGCGCCTGGTCGGGTCGGTTGCCGGAGGCGGTCGGCGTGGCTGCGTGCTTTCGGCTGCGCAGCGCCGTCCAGACCACAGCGCCGAGAGCGGCGAAGACGGCGAGCGTCGAGACCCACCCTGGAATGAAGGCCAGGAACTGCTGGATGACGGCGGCCCAGTGCCCCAGTGCTGCGGCGAGTTCAACCTGCCACCCGTCCGGTGCCATGCCCGGTCCCTGCACTGCGAGGACGACGGTGAGCACGCCCATGGCGATCATCAGCGCGCTTGAGAGCACTGTTCCCACGGGTAGCCGCCACCGGGCTCCGGGTCCGATCGGAATGGTCGTGGACGCGAGCAGGCGACTGGCTCCCCAGTTTTTTCTGTCCCACACCAACGCCAAGGCGCACAGGGGTGCGATCATCCCGAATACGTAGGCGACGCCCACTGCGGCGGCGGCCGGGAAAGACGAAGCGGCACCGGAGAGCGCCGCCACTCCGGCGAGGACTGGGGCGCAGCACGCGCTGGCGGCACCGGAGAACACTCCGAGTCCGTACACCGAGCCGATGCTGGTTCCGCCGCCGCGTCCGGAGGGCATCGGTAGCATCATTTTCCAGCCCCCCAGGGTGGCAGCGCCCACTGCCACCATCGCGAGCCCGACGACACTGAAAATTCCAAAATGGTACTGGAATAGGATGCGGCTGAGGAAGGCAGCACCTAAAGCGATGGGGAGGATGATGGTGCCGACTCCGGCGGCGAACACCAGTGTCATGCCGAGGATCTGGCTCCGGCTGCGGAAGCTGGAAGCGAAGAACGCCGGCAACATGACGGAGGCGCAACATGGGGCCAGGAGGGCCACGACACCGCCGAGAAACGCTGCCAGAATCGTTGTCGAGAGCAAGACCTGCCCCATGAACGAGCTCCAATCAGTACGAGTTGGGAGCATTCCCAACTACTATTTGCCATAGTAGTTCAGCGTGGCTGAGCGTTCACCCTGCGGCCGACGACGGCTCCTGAGCTCGGCGGATACTGCCCTGCGTTGCTTTGCAACGCCGGCCGGGGGCTAGCCAAGGGTGATTCCTCTCGCGCTCATGAAGGGTGCCGGGTCAATGCGCGCTCCGTCAGCCCGAGTTTCGAAATGCGAATGGCACCCGCTGGACGCCCCGGTCGTGCCGACGAGCGCGATCGTCTCGCCGGCGGCCACGCTCTGCCCATTGCCGACAAGGATCTGGCTGTTGTGGGCATAGCCGGTCTGCACACCGTTGCCGTGATCGAGGAGAACCCAGTTGCCGTAACTGCCGAGATAACCGGAGTAGATGACGGTGCCGCCGGTGGCCGCCGAAACCGCCTGCCCGCACCCGACAGCGATGTCGGTGCCGTAGTGAAAGGCTCCGACACCGTCAACGGGTTTGGAGGGGCGTGGGCCGAAGGAGTCGCTGATCCATCCAGCCACAGGGAGCGCCCATCCCTGGCCGCTGAGCTGACCGGAGTCGCGGTCCGCGCTCCGAGCGTTACCGCCGGTGCTGGGGGCAGCGGTTGCAGCGGTGGCCGCCGCGGCCGCGGCCGCTCGTCGTGCTTCCTCGCCCGTGGCAAAGTCCGCTTCTGTTGCCGCACGATTTTCGGTCAGGACCGCTAGCTGTGCCTGGAGGTTGCCCGAGTTCTGTTCGTGTTCGGCGAGCTTGGTCTCCAAGGCGGTGCTGGCGATAGTGGCATCGGTCAGAGCCGTCTCCGCTTTCTTGGCCAACGCGCCAAGCTCCTTCTGTGCAACATTTGCCTGATCGGTCAGGGAGGTCGCGGAGTTACGGTCTGCTGCTGCCTGGTCATAGATCGTGCTTGAACGCTCGGTGAGCTTGCTCATGGCGCCGAGCTGGTAGAGCAGCGCGTCTGCGTTTTCTCCTTCCAGGAAAATGTTTATCGAGATGTCGGAGGCACCCGCACGCGCCAGCAAGGCCGCCAATCGGCCGGCCTGTTGCTGCGAAATATTGGCGAGCTGGTTCGCTTCATCGGCCTGGCCCTGGAGCGTCGTGGCACGGTAGGTGGCCTCGTCGAATGCGCCTTGAGCGTGCTCGTATTCAGCGCCACGGCGCGTGGCCCGGTCACGGGCCGCAGCCACCTCGGTCGTCAGCCCGGCGATGAGGTTTTTGAGCACTGTGATTTGAGTTTGCTTCGCCGTCTCGTTTGAACGGGAGGTCTCAACGTCTGGCCATGACGGGTATTCGGCTGCCGCCGCACGCGGCGCGACACCGATGATGGCGAGGAGGGAAAGAGTGGCCACCATCGTTCCAGCCCACTTCAGGAGAAGCGGGTGCCGAGGACGTGATTCAGTTTGCGTCATCGGGGCGAACTCTCTCTGTGAGCCAGGCGAATGGGTCCGTCGGCTTTGAACCGCCGAGGAGGATCTCGAAATGAAGGTGTGGACCGGTGCTCTGCCCGGTGCTGCCGACGTTGCCGACGAGCTGGCCGACGAGTACGGGTTGCCCGATTTCGAGAGCCAGGGTGCCTTCCGACATATGGGCGTAAAGGCTTCTGACCAGGCGGCCGTCGATCATGTGCTCGATGATGGCGTACACGCCGAGGCCGCTGTCGTCGGTTGCCGAGACGTCCTTCACGATGCCGTCCGCGATTGCCTGGATGGGAGTGTTCACTCCGGGATTCATGTCCAGGCCCTTGTGGAAGCTTGAGCAGCCGTCGCAGGGGGCGGTACACGTGGACCGAAGTCGGTCGTGATGGGGACCCCGACTGTGAACGGCCACTGGACCGGCGAAGTCACGTCATTGACAATGGTGCTCGCCGTTTGGGCGTAGGCGCCCGGCGAGGACGGCTTCTGCACTCGGCCCACGGTGAATCCGTCGCGCAGGATGGTGACGGCGTCCGCTGCGTTGACTGGCAAATTTTGCGGTGCGTCAGGGACCGGCTGGCTCTGTTGATTCGCCGTGGCCGCTTCGGGGTTCACAGCGAGAGCGGGGAGTGAGACGCTGACGGCGAAAAGCCCGACGAAGACCATCGCCACGACGCCGAACAGTCGCTGCCGCACCGGTGGCGGAACCGGTCGGTCGGACTGCTGTCGGCGCGGTTTGTGTGTCAGCCTGCGGGGTTGCCGATGACGCTGGTGTTTTTCTGCCGCCCGCAGAAGGCGACGGGATGTGTCTGGGGGAGTGTTCATGCATGGTGTTCCTTGTACCGATGGCATGGCCGAGCGGAGAAACCTCAGCGATTGTTCACAGCGGGCGAGCGCATGACAATGAGCGGGGACCGCAGGACGGTCCCCGGGTGGTGGGGGGTCCTACAGGGTGGAGAGGATGTCCTTCATGACATCGATCTCATCGGTCTGGCTCGTGACGATGTTCGACGCCATGGCCTTGGCGTCCTCGTTTTGACCTTCATCCAGTTCCAGCTCCGCCATCATGATCGCGCCCTGATGGTGGACGATCATCTGTTCCAGGTAGAGCTCGCCGGCCTGCGGGCCCGACGCATTCTCCAGGGCCATCATGTCGTCGTCGGACATCATTCCATCCATGCCGCCGGTGCTGGTCTCATCGGCGCCCCACTCGGTCAGCCAGTCTCTGAGCTGCTCTATTTCCGGTTCTTGGGCGGCTTTGATCTGCGTGGCGAGGTCAGCGATGCGCACGTCGACCTCGCCCTTGGCGAGGATGTCCTCGCTCATCTCGACGGCTTGCTCGTGGTGGGGGATCATCATCTGTGCGAAAGTCACATCAGCCGACGCGAAAGAAGCGGAGGCAGTGGGGGCGCTGGATGACCCGGACGGACTGCGGGGCTCCGTCCCGTTGGTGCAGGCGCTGAGCGTGAGCACGGCGGCGAGGGCCGCCCCTGCCAAAAGATACGTACGTGGTTTGAACATTGTTTTTCCATTCATTAGCAGACCAGAGAAACCGAGGCGCCGGCAGGGCGCAAGAAAGCCACGCGGCCACGAGGGCGCGTCGGCGGCGGTTCGGTCTAAATGCGACTGATGGAAAGAATGGTCAGATTCGGCCTGTGAATATCCAGTACCGGGCGGAGAGAGAGCCAAACGATGTCACCGCCCGCGTCGAGCAGTCGGCGGTACGTCGACGGCAACCGAGCCAACACGACCAACGATGCAATCACCAGCAGAATGGTGCAGGTCATCGCGACGATCGCACAGTCCAACAGGCAGTCGGAACAATCGACGGCTCCGAGACCGGTGTGGGCGATGACGGACATCGCCGGGACTGCGACTGCCGCGACGCCCGGGAAGACACCAGCCTGTGTGGTGTGGTCGGACGCAACCTGGGTCCAACCTGTCTCGTGACCGGCATGCGTTGAGTTCATGGCCAGCACACCGAAGAGAAGTGCGGCCATGGCGACCAGCGCCACCAACCCGGACACGGGGACAGGCCGGTTGCGCGAAGCAACGTGTGCCGTGCTATCCAGCTTCATGTCACCTCCGGTTCCGTGCCTGGCGGTTCGATTCCCGCCCATACCTACCCAAGAGTATCGACTTTCACATGGTGTGATCTGTGAGATGCGATTCCACAGTTCACCCGATGGTGGCCGGATGTGCGGTGAGCGTTCCGGTAGGTATCGGGGCACTCGTCATGTTGAGTCCGCGGAAGCCGCGCAGCCGGAGGCTGTTGCTCACCACGAAAACGGATGACAGCGCCATGGCCGCGCCGGCGATCAACGGGTTGAGCAAGCCCAGCATGGCCAGCGGGATCGCCGCCACGTTGTAGGCGAAGGCCCAGAACAAGTTGGCCTTGATGGTCGCCAAGGTGCGCCGGGAGAGTCGGATCGCATCAGCTGCCGCGATGAGGTCGCTTCTGATCAGGGTCAGATCGCTGGCCTCGATGGCGACATCCGTTCCCGATCCCATCGCAATGCCCAGGTCAGCGGTGGCCAGTGCCACAGCATCGTTCACGCCGTCGCCGACCATGGCAACCACATGTCCCGCGCTCTGTAGCTCGCGGATGATTTGCGCTTTCTCAGCCGGCAGCACACCGGCACGAACGTCGCTGATGCCGACCTCAGCCGCAACGAAGGCCGCGACGGTCTCGTTGTCGCCGGTGAGGAGCACCGGCTGCAGGCCCAGGCGACGAAATTCCCCGATCGCGCCGGCGCTGGTGTCTTTGACGACGTCAGAGACGGCGAGGATACCCCTGGCCTGGCCGTCCCAGGCGACGGCGACCGCGGTTCGTCCCTGCGCCTCGAAGGCGGCCAAGGCAGCCTGGAGCTCGGATGGAAGTGGGATAGTCCACTGTTCCGTCAGCCAGCGTGGACGCCCCACGAGAACGACCCGACCGGCTACCAGGGCTTGAACGCCGAGACCGTCCGTCGAAGCGAAGGACTCGGGTGGCGGTAGTTCGCCGGCGCGTTCCCGGGCACCAGACACAATTGCTTGGGCGATGGGATGTTCGGAACCCGTCTCCGCTGCCCCGGCGAGGTGAAGCAGGAGCTGCTCGTCTCCACCAGCGACAGGAACGGCCGCCACGAGCGTCATCCGGCCGGTCGTGACCGTGCCGGTCTTGTCGAGCACGATGGTGTCTACCCGGCGGGTTGATTCGAGAATCTGGGGTCCCTTGATCAGGATGCCCAGCTGCGCTCCACGCCCGGTGCCCACGAGCAGAGCGGTAGGGGTCGCCAAGCCGAGCGCGCACGGGCACGCGATGATGAGCGTTGCCACGGCCGCGGTGAATGCGACGACGGTGCCTGCCCCGAGCAGCAGCCAGACCACAAGGGTGGCCAGCGACAACCCGATCACGGTCGGGACGAAGATCGCTGAGACCCGGTCGGCGAGGCGCTGTACCTCGGCCTTGCCGGTCTGCGCCTGTTCGACCAAGCGGCCTAGCTGGGCGAGCTGCGTGTCCGCGCCAACGCGGGTGGCCCGCACGACCAGGCGACCACCTGAGTTCAGGGTGGCGCCGACCACGGCCGCGCCGGGCCTGACTTCGACCGGAACGGATTCGCCGGTGAGCATGCTGACGTCGATCGCCGAGTTTCCTTCTATCACGGTGCCGTCCGTGGCGATCTTCTCGCCGGGACGGACGACGAACTGGTCGCCGACGACCAGGGACGCGGTGGGGACGGTGGTCTCGACACCATCCCGCAGAAGGGTCGTCTCTTTCGCCCCGAGTTCGAGCAGCGCCTTCAGCGCGGCACCAGACTGTTTCTTCGCACGGGCCTCGAAGTAACGGCCAGCCAGAATGAACACCGTGACGGCGGATGCGACCTCCAGGTAGATTTCATCGGCACCGCTTCCCGGGGTGGCGGTGAAGGTGAAGGCCATGGTCATGCCCGGGACTCCAGCCATTCCCAGAAAGAGGGCGTAGAGCGACCAGCCGAGTGCGGCGAGCACTCCGATACTGATCAGGGTGTCCATAGTCGCAGCACCGTGGCGCACATTCACCCAGGCAGCGCGATGGAACGGCCATGCTCCCCAGACAGCGACCGGGGCGGCAAGGGTGAGAGCCAGCCATTGCCAGTTGGTGAATTGCAGCGGGGGGATCATCGAGAGTAGCAGCACGGGGGTGGCGAGCACGGCGGACAGGATCAGACGCTGGCGCAGGCTGGCCACTTCGCGGTCTTGGTCTGTGGGCACATCGAGTGTCGGCACCTCAGGCGGTTTCGGACGTGCCGCCGTGTATCCGGTCTCCTCAATCACCGCAATGGCATCCTCAACCGTCGTGCCGTCAGGGATGAGGACACTGGCCTTCTCGGTGGCGTAGTTCACCGATGCCTCGACCCCGGGCATTCGGTTGAGTTTTTTTTCAATGCGCGCCGCGCAGGAGGCGCAGGTCATGCCGCCGACGAGAAGGTCGACCTGCTCTCCACTCATCGTGTCGCCGTGACCAGTTCGTAGCCTGCCTCATCGATGGCGGCGGCCACAGCGGCGGGATCGAGGGGTCCGGAGCTGGAGACGGTGACCACGGAGACGCCGCCCGGAACAAGGTCAACCTCCACGGCTTCGGCTCCGGCGACCTGGCCCACTTCGGCCGTCACGCTCTTCACACAGTGTGAGCAGGTCATTCCCGACACCCGGAAAGTGGTGGTCATGCCGGTGCGTTCTGCGCTGCGCTCGGATGTGTGCTCGTGCGACCCGCACCTACACGAAGAGTCAGTAAGGCCAAGGTCGTTCTTATTCAACGTCGACATAGTATTCGCGATTCCTTTCGTTCCTCGGCGATCAAAGCAACCGTCGGGACGTACCCCCAGGGGATACACCCACGGTATACCCCAGGGGGGTACTCGGTCAACATGAGATCGGTGCGCACGGCCGCTCACCCCGTCGCTGTGAGGTGGACCACCCGTGGGTATGCCCAGGAGAGTTCACAGTGGCAGCACTCGCCGGCAGGCCACCAGGATCGCGCGGGGCAGACCAGATCGGAACACACATCAACGAGTGATGAGAATTACGAGAGCGCGGTGACAACCCACGCTGGCCCGCAGTCCGTGGCCTTGGGCTTACTCGAGGACCACATGAGCCACTGTGTTATTGCCGTTGTCGCTGCTGGCGCCGAAGAAGGCGACGCCGAGATCAAGGAAGCGTCAACCGCAATCGCACGACTGGTCCGCTCCTAACTCACCAGCCAGCGTCGAGCCGCCGGCAGCATCGACGATCGATGACGGATGTGGCGGCGCATCCAGTGCCGCCTTCGGCCCATGAGAGGCCTACCACTCTGTGTACGGCACACTCGAGAAAGTGACCAGAAACGAACCGAAAACCGCGTGGCGTGACCAGAGCCGGCCCGTGTATATCCGTGCCAGCGCGCACAGTAACCACATCAAAATGGTGTAAATTCGCGGCATTCTGCCCTACCGGGCGTGGGCGGCACCGCCGAGACGACTTCAGTCGTTCCCGGTTCGCGTCCGGGCACCTCAGCACTACCCCTGAGTTTTCATCAAACCCAGCGATTTGCGTTTTTCCCGTCACACTATTCGCACCGGGGACACTCGATCGCTGTCGTCGGCATAGTATCTGTGCACGACGTCAGGGCACACGGGAAGGCTCTTCCCATGACGAGTGGAGAGTGACATGGTGACTGCGCGCCGAGGAGTTCCGGAGGTTGACGCGATCGTGGTCGGCTCCGGGCCCAACGGCCTCGCCGCCGCGGTCACTCTCGCCCGGGCCGGATTCTCAGTGCGCGTCTACGAGAAGTCCGCCGGCGTCGGTGGCGGCGCCGCGACCGCGGAACTGACCCTGCCGGGCTTCCACCACGATGTCTGCTCCGCCGTGCACCCACTCGCGCTGGCTTCGGAGTTCTTCCAACGATTCGGGCTCGCGGATCGGATCGAACTGGCAATTCCCGATGTTTCCTACGGCCACCCGCTGCCGGGCGGCACCGCCGGCCTCGCCTACCGCAGCTTGACGCGCACCGTCGCCGAACTGGGCAGGGACGGCGCGGCCTGGAATCGGTTGTTCGCGCCCCTCGTGGCGCATGCCGAGCAGGTCGCGCAGTTCACCGGTGCGCAGCTCTTGCGACTGCCGAAGCATCCGATCACCGCACTGCGCTTCGGCTTACGCTCCCTCGAACAGGGCAGCCCGCTCTGGGACCTGCGCTTCTCAGGCGATGCCGCTCCTGCCCTGCTCTCCGGCGTTAGCGCCCATACGATCAGGTCGATGCCGAGCATCGTCACGGCCGGTGCGGGCCTCACCCTCGCCACGTATGCGCACGCGGGCGGCTGGCCGATACCGGTCGGCGGCAGCGGCGCGATCGTGACCGCGCTGGTCGACGATCTGCTCGCTCACGGCGGTGAGATCGTCACGTCGACCGAGGTGCGGCGGCTGAGCGAACTGCCGCCGGCCCGCGTGGTGATGCTTGACCTGACGCCGCGTGCGCTTCTACGACTCGCCGAGGGCGAGCTTCCCGGCGCCTACACCCGACGGTTGCGCGCCTTCCGGTACGGAAACGGCGTCGCTAAGGTCGACTTCGCACTTTCGGGTCCGGTGCCCTGGCAGGCAGCCGGGGTGCGGGCGGCTGGCACCGTGCACGTGGGCGGCACTCGGGCTCAGATCCGGCGAGCCGAGAACACCGTTGCGCGGGGCGGACACGCCGAAGAGCCGTATGTTCTCGTGTCCCAGCCCAGCGGCACCGACCCAAGTCGCGCGCCGGCCGGTCAGCACACTCTGTGGGCGTACACCCATGTTCCGCGCGGCTCAACCATCGACCAGACCGAAGCGATTGTGCGCCAGATCGAGCGCTATGCCCCGGGTTTCCGTGACACGATCCTGGCCAGCGCCGGTCGCACCGCGACGGAGATGGAACGGCTCAATCCCAACTACGTCGGCGGTGACATCTCGGCCGGCGAGGTGAGTCTGACGCAACTCGTGCGCCGCCCGGTACTCTCCACTGACCCCTGGCGCACCCCCCTGAGCGGCGTGTACCTGTGCTCGTCGTCCACACCGCCGGGCCCCGGCGTGCACGGCCTGGCCGGCTGGTACGCGGCCCTGAGCGCTCTTCGACACGACCTCGGGGTGCGCACAGCCCCCGATCTTTCCCCGACCAACCTGAAATAGGTGACACAGTGGCCGTGAACTACCGCACCATGAGCTGTCCGCCCGAGAACGTCTTCGCCGTCCTCGCTGACGGCTGGCTGTACCCGGGCTGGGTCGTCGGAGCCTCCCGCATGCGGGCTGTCGACACGGCCTGGCCGACGGCCGGAAGCTCCATCCATCACTCGGTGGGCGTCTGGCCGGCTCTGATCGACGACTCCACTTCTGCTCTGGAGTGGGAACCACCCAGGCACGCGCTGTTCACGGCCCGTGGCTGGCCGACCGGGGAGGCCCACGTGGCCCTCGATGTGAAGGCACGAGGTGGCGGATGCGTCGTGCGCATCACCGAGGACGCCACCGCCGGCCCCGGCCGGTTCGTGCCCTCCTTCCTGCGCGTCCCGGCCATCAGTGTGCGAAACGTGGAGACTTTGCGCCGGCTCGCTTTCCTATGCGATTGAGTCGACCGCGTTGCAATGGTGGTCCGTCTATTCGCTGCTTTCGGTTCGTCGCGGATGGCACAGCGACTGTCAGGCCGATGGGGAGAAGGCGTCGAGGGAGTGACGTGCGATCGGGTTGCAGTCGAGGGCGCAGCCGAGATCTTCCGGTGCCGCAGGCGCGTCGATGTCCCTCATCGTGTTTTACGCCCCGGTCGCAGTGGCGACGTCGACCAGTCCGACTGAACACGAGCACGACGGCGGTGGAGAGGGTGTTCATCATCCGCGGAACGCCGAGTTCGGGACGGAGTCCTCCATCCGTGAAACGGCACCGCCGACAGCGATCAGTGCGCACTCCTCTCACACCACCGCAAGCGCCCGTGAACATCAGTAGGGACGATTTCTGTCATCGGACGACTCTCAGGATCAGCCCGGTCGGGCGTCTAGGATCGAAAGTCCACGACGTCCTGGAGGAATCCTATGAAGTGCCCAAATGACTCAACCACCCTCGTGATGAGCGAACGCAGTGGCGTGGAAATCGACTACTGCCCCGAATGCCGCGGCGTGTGGCTGGACCGCGGCGAACTCGACAAGATCCTCGACCGCGCGGAAAAGGAAGCCGCCCAGGCGGCGCCGGTCCCGCCGGTCGCCGGGACACCGGTTCAGCCGTATCCGGACACCCGCAACCGCCCGCAGTACGGCGAGCGCGACCGGAGTTATGACGACCGAGACCGTGGCTACGACAACCGTGACGGATACCGTCCCAAGAAAAAGGAGAACTGGCTCGGCGAACTCTTCGGTTAGACGTTCGCGGGGGTCACCCGCTCACGGCTCGGCGTCTCTATTTGTGAGCAACCTCCCAGCGGGATTCCGAGCGACTGTCAGAGCCCCGGCGTAACATCAGGGTATGAACCATTTCGGAACAGGTCGTTGATCGTGTCACGCAATTCAACCCGGTGGCTTCCTGCCATCGTCGTTCCGGTTGTCATCGTCGCCGGTGTCATCGCCGTGCCTCTGCAAGCCGGTGCAACCGTCGATCTGCCCGATAAAACGCCCGAGCAAGTGCTCCTCATGGTCAGTGACAGCACCATCAGCGCCTTCTCCGGCACCGTCGACAAAACAGCCGAGCTGGGACTACCCGACATCGACCTGAACGCCGGCATGTCCGATTCCATGAGCGACTCGATGGCCGAGTCCGCACCGGAAGGTACGACCGAAGCGGGGGCGGCGGCCACCGGAGCGCTCGCCTCCGTGATGGAACTCTTCAGTGGCTCGCACACGGCCCGCATTTACGTGGACGGCAGCGACTCCGACGGCCCCGCGAAAGCCCGGGTGCAGATCCAGGACCGAATGGCCGAACGCAACGTGGTGAGCAACGGCACGGACGTCTGGACTTACGACTCCGAGACCAACACCGCCAGCCACCTGACCATCCCCGCCGACGCCCGGGCCATCGCCGAGGCGCAGTACGCCGCGATAGTTGACTCTGCCCCGGCCGGCCTGTCGACGCCCTCGCAGGTTGCCGAGCGTTTTTTGAGCGAGATTGACCCGAGCACCACAGTCTCGGTCGGCACCGACGGCACCGTGGCCGGTCGCACAGCCTACGAGCTGGTGCTTACCCCCAAGGCCACACGGACCCTGGTCGAATCGGTGTCGATCTCGGTCGACTCTGAGACGGGGGTGCCGCTGCAGGTCACCGTGCGCGCCGACGGCCAGGAAGACCCGGCTTTTCAGGTCGGCTTCACCGCCGTCGACTTCAGCACCCCGTCCGCCGATTTGTTCGACTTCACCCCGCCAGCCGGCGCCACCGTCGAAGAGATCGCCCTTCCGGTCATGCCCGAGATAACCGAGATGACCGCCGACCAGGCAAAGCCTGAGATTCCGGCCGAGAATCTTCCCCTCGTAACGGGGAGCGGCTGGGACGCCATCGTCGAGGTGCCCGCGGCATCCGTTCCGTCCGAACTCAACGCCAACCCGCTCATCTTGGAACTGGCGACCGCGGTCGACGGTGGGCGACTATTCTCGACAGCCCTGGTCAACGTGTTCCTGACCGATGACGGCCGTGTCTTCGCCGGATCCGTTCCGGTGGAGATGCTCCAGGCCGCCGCAGCCCAGTGATCACGACACAGTGACAGCCGCAACCCCGGCTCCCGATCTCGCGATCGAGAGCCGGGGTCTCACCAAGCGCTTCGGCGAGCAGATCGCCGTGAACGAGATCGATCTCGCCGTTCCGCGCGGAGCGGTCTTCGGATTCCTCGGGCCGAACGGCTCCGGTAAGACCACCAGCATCCGCATGCTACTCGGCCTGACGCAGGCCAGCAGCGGGCAGATCAGGGTGCTGGGGCAGAGCATGCCCGACAGCCTGCACGAGGTGCTACCGCGGGTGGGCGCCCTCGTGGAGGGGCCGGCGTTCTACCCATTCCTCTCCGGGGCCGCCAACCTGCACCGGCTCGACACCGCCGACCGCAACGCGCCGTCTGGCACGCGAGGCGTCCGGGTCGAGCAGGCACTGGTGCGCGTGGGCCTGACCCACGCCGCCGGCAAGAAGGTGGCTGCCTACTCGCTGGGCATGAAGCAGCGCCTCGGCATCGCCAACGCGCTGCTGCAGCCGCGCGAGCTGCTCGTGCTCGACGAACCTACAAACGGGCTCGACCCGCAGGGCACCCGCGAGGTGCGCAGCCTGGTGCGGTCGCTCGCGGCGGAGGGCACCACGGTCTTCGTCTCGAGCCACCTGCTCGCCGAGGTGGAGCAGATGTGCACTCACGCCGCGGTGATGAGCGGCGGCAACCTCGTGGCCCAGGGCACGTTGGCCGACCTGCGCCACGTGGGCCAGACGCGGGTTCGCGTGCGCACACCGGATGCCGCCGCGGCCGCAGCCGTGCTGACCGGCTTCGGTCTGGCACCCGTGCACAGCGACGTGCCCGAGCAGGATCCCTGGGTCACGGCTCCGCTGCCTCGAGAAATGTCGGTCGACCTGACCGGACAGCCGGAGTCCATCGTCACGGCTCTCGTCGCCGGTGGTGTGCGCGTGCGCGGTTTCCTGATCGAGGAATCCAGCCTGGAAGAACGTTTCGTGGCCCTGACCGGAGAAGGTTTCGATGTCCTCCAATAGCGTGGCGAGCTCGAAGGAGTCGGGCAACGGCGTTCCGAGCAGGCGCCGATCAGCCGGACTGGCCCTGCTCGGCTCCGAGCTAACGGTGCTGTTCCGCCGCCGCCGCACCTGGGCGATGCTGGTCTCCATCGCTCTCATCCCCATCCTGCTCGCCGTCGCCGTGCGGCTTTCATCGGAGACCCTGTCACCGGGAGAGGGCCCGCCCTTCCTGGACCGGGTCACCCAGAACGGCCTGTTCGTGGCGTTCACCGCCATGATCGTGGCCATCCCGTTGTTCCTTCCGCTCACCATCGGCGTCGTCGCCGGCGACACCATCGCGGGGGAGGCCGGGCAGGGGACCCTGCGCTACCTGCTCGTGGCCCCGGCCGGGCGTTTGCGTCTGCTACTCGTCAAGTACGCCGGCGTCGCCGTGTTCTGCCTGGCCGCGACGCTGACCCTTGCGGTGGCCGGGACCCTGATCGGGGCCGCACTGTTCCCGGTCGGGCCGGTGACACTGCTCTCGGGCGATGTGATCAGCGTGCCGGAATCGCTGCTGCGCTCCGGGCTGATCTCGCTCTACGTGACAGTCTCGCTGCTCGGCTTCGCGGCGATCGGGTTGTTCATCTCCACCCTCACCGATGTTCCCGTGGGGGCGATGGCCGCCACGGTCGTGGTGTCGGTCGTCGTGCAGATCCTCGACGTGCTCCCGCAACTGTCGTGGCTGGATCCGTGGCTCTTCAGCCACTACTGGCTGGGCTTCGCCGACCTGTTGCGGCAGCCCATGGACCTGGGCTCGTTCGGCGACAACGTGCTCCTGCAGCTGGGGTACATCGCCGTGTTCGGTGCCCTGGCCTACGGCCGGTTCTCCACCAAAGACATCCTGTCCTGACTCTGTGTCCGGTCGAGACCACCACGCCCGAACAGCCGACGACGTTTGACCCCCGGATGCTCGACACCTGTCGATCAGGTCTGGCCCGCGGCCGCCGGGTGCAGGCTGAGGTGCGCCCCGGCTGCCACCCGGGTTCGGGGGACGCCCGCCCGAGGACGTAGCGTTGCTACTTCAGAACCCGGGTCGGGCCGCTTCACAACCGTGAGGCCCCAACGGGTTGACATGGTCGTCCTCTGGGGGGCTGCGTTTGCGCCGTTTTGAGGAAGAAGCTCCATGCCTGAACGCACCACCGCGGTACCCGGACACTCACGTATCGGGGCCGGAGCCCGATACTCGCACGCGGATCCGAGCCTTGCTCGCTCGCTGAGCCGGCGGCACATCCAGATGCTCGCCATCGGCGGCACGATCGGAACCGGGCTGTTCATGGGCGCCGGCAAGACCATCTCCCTCGCCGGGCCGGCCGTGATCTTCGTCTACATGATCATCGGCTTCATGCTTTTCTTCGTGATGCGGGCCATGGGCGAGATCCTGCTGTCCAACCTGGACTACAAGTCGTTCAGCGACTTCGCCGGTGACCTGCTTGGCCCGTGGGCGAGCTTCTTCACCGGCTGGTCGTATTGGGCGTTCTGGGTGGTCACCGGCGTCGCCGACATCGTGGCCATCTCCGGCTACGTCGACGTGCTGGCACCGGGCACGCCGCTGTGGATCCCCGCGCTGCTCACTCCGGTTGTGTTGATCCTGCTCAACCTGCCGAGCGTCAAGGCGTTCGGTGAAGCCGAATTCTGGTTTGCGCTGATCAAGGTCGTCGCCATCGTTGCCCTGATCGGAACCGGCCTGGTGATGATCAGTACGCACTTCACCTCCCCGTCGGGTGCCGTGGCCGGCTTCGAGAACATTTGGAACGACGGCGGGATGTTCCCGCACGGCGTCGCCGGCTTCGTGCTCGGCTTCCAGATCGCCATCTTCGCCTTTGCCGGAATCGAGCTTGTCGGCACCGCGGCCGCGGAGACGAAGGACCCGGAGAAGAACCTGCCCCGGGCCATCAACACCATCCCGCTGCGGCTGCTGCTCTTCTACGTGGGTGCCCTGGTGATCATCATGTCGGTCAACCCGTGGCGCACCATCGACCAAGGCAGCAGCCCTTTCATCGGTATGTTCGCCCTCGCCGGGCTGGGGGTCGCGGCCATCGTGGTCAACCTGGTCGTGCTCACTTCCGCCACCTCGAGTGCCAACTCCGGCATCTACTCGACCTCCCGGATGGTCTACGGCCTCGCGCAGGACGGCAATGCCCCGAAGACCTTCGGCACGCTGAGCAGCCGCAAGGTGCCGAGAAACGCCCTGCTGTTCTCCTGCATATTCCTGCTGGCCGGGCTGGTGCTGCTGTACACGGGTGATTCCTTCATGGGCGCTTTCACGCTTGTCACCTCGGTGGCATCTGTGCTGACGATGTTCGTCTGGTCCATCATCATGGTCAGCTACCTCGCTTTCTTGCGCCGCCGTCCCCACCTGCACGTCGCCTCGAAATACAGGATGCCGGGCGCTCGGTTCATGCCCTGGGTCGTGCTGGCGTTCTTCGCCTTCATGCTCTGGGCCCTGGGCCAGGCTGACGACACGCGCCTCGCGCTGGTCGTGGCCCCGGTCTGGTTTCTGGCCCTCGGCGCCGCGTGGTGCGTCAACCGCAAGGCGCCACTGCAGCAGGCCCGGATCGTGGAGTGGAAGGCCGACGTTCAAGCAGAGAAGGCCACGCTCGTCCGGCGCTAGATCCGCGGCCGCCGCGACCAGCGGTCTGCCTTCATCGCGAGGTGCAGTTCCAGCCGCACCTGGCCGCCCAGCGGGTCAGCGCCGATCAGGGTGCGGATCTTCGCCAGCCGGTTGTAGATGCTGCTGCGGTGCAGGTGCAGGGCCGCCGCGACATCCTGAACCGACCCGTCGGTGTCGTAGAGCAGTTCCAGCATCGGAAGCAACTCGTGGTTGTCGTCGAAGTCCCGCAGCTCGGCGAAGTAGACCGATTCCACGGGGGAAAGGTTGCGGCTGCTGGCCGCGAGGAATTGGTAGACGCCGATCTGGCGGAAATCGGCGATGGTGCCCAACCGGGCGTCGACGGTGGCGGCCTGCACCGCTTTGCGGGACTGGATGTAGGCATCCGGGAACCGTCTGAGATCGGTGAACACCTCGCTGAAGCCCATCAGGTCGGGGCGCTCGGGGGTGCCGCCGCGCCGGGCGAGTTCGGACCGATAGCGGTGAAGCATCTCGGTGTGTGCCACCTTGCCCGGTGAATCGCGCAGCAGCACAACCGCGTGGGTCTCGGTGCCGGCGCTGAACCGGGCCGCGTCGATGCCGACCGTGGCGTGCAGCGCCGAGATCCGCTGCAGCAGAACGCCGGCGGCGAAATCGGGCGTGGCCTCGCCGCCGTCGGCCTGCTCGACGGGGCGGGGCATCAGGGTGGCGAGATGCCACGGGCCGGTCGCATGAATCTGCGGCCAGCCCGCGATCTCCTCGATGGCGGATGTCTCCGCGTGGCAGGCCGCGAGGAATAGGGCCTCACGTTGACGGCGGTGCTCGGATTCGGCGGTGTTGGTGTCGAGCAGGGTCTCGGCCAGCCGGTCCAGCTGGCCGCGCACGGCGGGCAGCTCACGGAGGATCGCCTCCGGGGATTCGTCGTGCGACCCCTGCATCGCCCACAGGTAGCCGACCCGGAACCCCCGCACCATCAGCGGCACACAGACGCGGCCGAGCATGCCCAGCGCGGCGTTGGCGGGAACGGCGACGGGACGGACCGCTGTGCTGATTCCGTGCTGCAACTGCCAGGCGCTGACGTCGGCGGGCACCTTCTTGCTCAACAGGAAATTGACCCGCACGCTGTCGGCGAGCGGCTGGTCCCTGCTGTACGCCAGCAGGCCTCCGTCGAGGTCCTCGAGCGAGAGGGCGCGGTCCAGGCCGGCCGCGAGGTGTTCGACCAGGTCTTCGATTTCCGCGGTTCTCATTGGCTCAATGCTAGGGGGCCGGAGCAGGCCGGAAACGGACATCAGGCGACGCTTGCCGGGTTGACGCGCGACAACTGTCGAGTGACAAAGCGGTTCCCCATCTCGGTGACCGGTGCGGTCCGGAGCGAAGCCGACCGTGATCACCAGAAAAACCCCTGAAGGCGGGGCTTATTTATAGTGCGGTGGAGCCGTTGTCGGCATCGGGCTCCGCCGCTGGAGCGCAGGCCCGACGACGGCGTGCGGCTCGGGCCGAATTGCTGGATTTAGTCTTGACCCCGCTGCGGTTCACCGTCGAAAGTGGCGCCGCGGCCCCCTGTCACAAGTCCAACTGAGCAGTACTGAGCAACGGAGTCGGCCATGATCATCGGTGTACCCAAGGAAATCAAGAACAACGAATTCCGCGTAGCCATCACAGCCTCGGGCGTGCACGAGTTCCTGGCCGCCGGCCACACCGTGTTGGTCGAAAAGGGTGCCGGCCTTGGATCGCACTTCAACGACGACGAATACCACGTGGCCGGCGCCGAGCTGGTCGACTCCGCCGACGAGATCTGGGCCCGCGCCGACATGGTGATGAAGGTCAAGGAACCGGTCGCTTCCGAGTACCACCGCTTCCGCGAGGGTCTGATCCTCTTCACCTACCTGCACCTGGCCGCCGAGCCTGACCTCACCCGCGCCCTGACCGAAGCCGGCGTCACCGCCATCGCCTACGAGACGGTGCAGACCGCCAACCGCGCGCTGCCGCTGCTGGCCCCGATGAGCGAGGTGGCCGGCCGACTGGCCGTGCAGGTCGGCGCGCAGTCCCTGATGGCCCCGGCCGGCGGCAAGGGCGTGCTGCTCGGCGGCGTGCCCGGGGTGCGCCCCGCGAAGGTCGTCGTGCTGGGCGCCGGCGTCGCCGGCACCAACGCGGCCGCCATGGCAATGGGCCTCGGCGCCGACGTCACGATCCTCGACATCAACATCGACCGGCTGCGCCAGCTCGACGCGCTGTACCAGGGCCGGCTGAAAACCGTCGCGTCCAACTCCTACGAGATCGAGAATGCCGTGACGGATGCCGACCTGGTCATCGGCTCCGTGCTGATCCCGGGCGCCAAGGCCCCGAAGCTGGTCACCAACGCCCTCGTGGCGCGCATGAAGTCCGGCTCCGTGCTGGTCGACATTGCCGTGGACCAGGGCGGCTGCTTCGAGGACACCCACGCCACCACGCACGAAAACCCCACCTACCGCGTTCACAACTCGATTTTTTACTGCGTCGCCAACATGCCCGGCGCCGTGCCGAACACGTCGACCTACGCGCTGACCAACGTCACCCTGCGGTACGCCCTCTCACTGGCCAACCTGGGCGTGAAGGCGGCGCTTGAGCGCGATGACGCCTTGGCCCTCGGACTGAACGTCGCCGCCGGAGCGGTCACGAACCGTTCCGTGTCCGAAGCCCACGGCCTGCCGCTGGCCGACTGGCGCGAGCTCGTCACCGCGTAGCACCGCGAGCGCTCCTGGCCTGCCGCCGGTCGAGCAACCGGTGGTCGGGCAGTGCTCGAGCTCCCCGAGACCCGGTGCGCCACCCCGCGCTGACTACAGAGATTTTCGCAACACGCCGCTCAGCCGGGCGCGAAAACCGGGTTGCCCGAAAATCTCCGAGATTCCGTCACGACGGATGCCCGTTGCGGACACTGCGACACTGCGGCGCACGTTAGCGGGGCGCCGGAACAGCCGTCCCCGTCAGGCGCTGCACCAGGGCGAGGGAGTGGTGCAGTAACTCTCCGGGGCTGCCGGTGAAGCCGCCGGAGAACCACTTCTGCATCGAGTAGCGCATGACACTGCCCGCGAGGGCGACGACCATTCTGGCCTCGTCGGCCAGATCGGGGGTGCCCGTCTCGGTGCGCCCCTGGGCGTGGAAGCGGTCGAGGACCAGCTGCACCAGATGCTCCTCCAGCTCCGCGATGCGGGACGTCTCCCCGGTGAGGAGTTCCGGGGTTCGCTCGATCAGCATCCTGCGGTTACGGAGGAGTTCCGTGTCGGGGGAGTGGTCGGCCACGGCGGCAGCGATCATTTCGACGAGGTCGCCCAGCACGTCCCGGCCGGTTCCGTGCACGAACGCCTGGTGTTCGGCATCCGTCGGCTGAGGCGGCGTACCGCCGAGGAACGCGCCGTCCTTCGTGCCGAAGTAGTTGAAGAAGGTGCGCGGCGAGACCACGGCCGCCTCGCAGATCATGTCGACCGTCACGTGGTCGTAGCCGTGCTCGAGGGCCAGCGAGATGGCGGCCCGCTCCAGCGCCGACTGGGTGGCCGCGCGCTTGCGGGCGCGCAGCCCCAGGTCGGCGGCGGGGCTGGCCGAACCGGGGCCGCTCGGGCCCGCACCGCTCGGGCCCGCGCTACTCATACCGCAGGGCGTCGATCGGGTTCTGCCGCGCCGCGGCCCGGGCGGGCAGGGTACCGGCCAAGAAGGCGATCAACATGACGACGCCGATGATGACGGCGATCGAACTCGGCGCGAACTGCACGACCTGAAGTCCGGGCAGGTTCTCGAACACTGTGGTAGCGAGGATGTTGCTGACCACCGAGCCGACGCCCACCGCCACGAGCGCGCCCAGGGCGCTGCCCAGGAAGCCGATGAAGACGGCCTCGGTGCTGAACAGGGCGTAGACACGGCCGCCGTTCATGCCCATAGCCTTCATCAGGCCGATCTCCCGGGTGCGTTCCTGCACGCTCATCAGCAGCGTGTTGATGATGCCGAAGCCGGCGGCGATCAGCGCGATCACGGCGAAGGCGTTGAGCACGCCGATGATGACATTGATCACGGTTTCGAACGAGCCGATCTGGTCCGCGACGGTCTGCGAGGCGTAGCCCTGGTCGGCGAGGTCGGCCTTGATCGCGACGATCTCCTCATCGGAGGCGTCCAGGTCGAACCGGGCGGTCGCGCTGGCATAGCTCTGTGGTGCCCCGGCGGGGGTGCCGGCGAGTTCCACGTCGTGCAGCCGGTCGGTCAGCGGCTGGTTGAGGCCGGCCCCAGCGCCAAGGATGGTCTCGTTCTGCACGCCGACGATGGTGGCCGGAACCTGCTGCGGGGTGCCCGCGAAATCAGTGATGCCGATGGAGACGGTCCGGCCGATGGCCGATTCCGGGGTACTGAAGCCCAGCGCGTCGAGGTAGGTGGTCGGCAGCAGAAGCTGGTCGGTGGCGCTCTCGTTGTCCAGTTGAGCTCCGGCCGCCAGGTCGGCCGTGGTGAGGGTGGCGGCCGCGTTCACGATCAGCTCGAATTTTCCGCTGCCGTCGTACTCGATGAAGTCGGGCGTGACCTGCACCGCCGGGTCGACGCCGAGGATGCCGCTGGTGGCTTTGATCGTGTCGAGGTCGGCGTCGGTGATCGCCTGGATGGTGCTGCCGGGGCGCGAGCCGTTGCCCAGGCTGATCGTGGTGGCCTTCTCCGGGTCATACGCGGCCGGTCCGTCGCTCTCCGTCGCCGCGGCGCCGTCGGTCTTGGAGACCGTGAGCACATCCGCCGCACCGATCGCCGAGACCTGGCTGTTGATGTAGCTCGTCACCCCGGTGCCGATGCCGCTGGTGATGGTGAGCGTGAACGCACCGATGAAGATGGCGATGACGGTCAGGCCGGTGCGGAGTTTGCTGCGTAAACTGTTTGCGATCGCGGTTGTGATGATGTCGACGAACTTCATGCGCGTGCTCGCTGGGGCTTCGAGATGGCGTCAGGAGATCTGGTGAGGTCCTCGATCCCGTCCCGAATGAGGATCTGGCGGTCGCAGCGGGCAGCGAGATCGATGTCGTGGGTGACGATGATGAGCGTGATGCCCTTGACCTTGTTGAGGGAGAAGAGGATGTCCTCGACGACGGCTCCGGTGGCCGTGTCGAGGTTGCCGGTCGGTTCGTCCGCGAAGATCACCTTCGGGTTGTTGACCAGGGCCCGGGCGATGACGGCGCGCTGCTTCTGCCCGCCGGAGAGGTTCCTGGCCTTGTTCTTCGCCTTGTCGGCCAGCTCCAACTGCTCCAAGGCTTTCATTCCGCGCGCCCTGCGCTCCTTCGGGCTGACCCCGGCTATCTTCAGGGGGAGCACGACATTCTCGAGCACGCTCGCATTGGCGGTGAGGAAGAACTGCTGGAAGACGAACCCGAAGTCCTGGTTACGAAGCCGGTTCACCTCCTCGCCCTTGAGCTTCTTCGCATCCGTTCCCTCGACCAGCAGCGCGCCGCTGTCCGGGTCGTCCAGCAGCGCCAGCAGGTGCATGAGCGTGGACTTGCCGGACCCGCTCTTGCCGACGATGGCGACGGATTCACCGGCGCGGATGTCGACGGAGACTCCCTTAAGCGCGTCGAAACGGTTCGCCCCGCTCCCATAGGACTTGCCGATGTTCTGGGCCGAGAGAACGGGAACAGTCATAGGGGCAGCCTCCTTCGGGGACTAGTCATCGGGTCGCACGTCTGCAGAGACATCACAATTACGGTAGCTGCACCGATGCCCCGCTAGCTGGGTGCGCCCTGTGCAGGGGCGGTGCATCTCCTTCTGTGGTCTTCGGCCGGACAGGGCAGGGCCCGGATCAGTGGATCCGGGCCCTGCTGCCGATCGGTTCTCGGTCAGCGCACTATTCTCAGGCGACGGATCAGCCAGACGGTTGTCCCTGCCAGGACCAATCCGATCAGGACCATGATCCCGGGAGCCGCGCGATTGAAGCTCAGCGTCTCGGCGCCATCGGCCAGCTTGCCTGAACCCGCGGCGACCTTGGCATAGCCGGCGCTCAGCTCGGCGGTGCCGGCGGCGAGCGTGTTCGCGCCGTCCAGGAGCGTCCCGGAGCCGTCCGATACCTTCTCGGTGCCCACGGCCAGGGCGGTAGACCCGGTTTCGAGCGCAGTGGTGCCGGTGACCAGCGTGGATGCCCCCGCCGCGAGGGTCTGCGTGCCGTCGGTCAATGACCCGGCGCCGATCGAGATGCGGGTTGCGCCGTCGGCGAGACTCACGGCGCCAGTCGCCAGGGTCGTCGCTCCCGTGAACAACGACGAGGCGCCGGCGGCTACTCGGCTGGTGCCGCCCTGGAGCGAGCTTGCACCGGTGGAAACCGCGCTGGTGCCGGCCGCAACCCGTTCGGAACCGGCGGTGAGGGCCTGCGTACCGACCTGGAGTTCCGAGGCCCCCGTCGCGACGGCACCTGTCCCCGCGGCCACCGCGGTAGCTCCGCCAGACACCTGGGCCGCGCCGGCGGCGAGGGTTGTGAGCCCGTCGCGCAGTTCTGCGGATCTCGTCTGGAGCACCGCAGTGCCCTCGCTCAGGGGCGTCAATGCGTCACGGAGGACGGCCGAACCGTCCCGAAGGGCAACAGCCCCGGACTCAACCCCCGTGGTGCCCGTGTGCAGGCTGGAGGCGGCGGAGCTCAGCCCCTGGAGAGTGGCCAGAAGGGCGTCCGGGGTGATCGTGTCCGCCTCGACCTGGTCGGCCAGGGTGGCGAGGGCGGCATCCAGCCTCATGGCGCCCGCAGCGACGCGGCTAGCTCCGTCGCTGAGTTCGGTGGCCCCCAGCGCGAGGGCCTCGGCGCCGCGCCGGGCCTGGTTCGTGCCCTGGGCGGCGGATGCCGTTCCCACGGCGAGCAGGACCGAGCCGTCGCGAGCAGTTCTGGCGCCGAGGGCTGCCTGGCCGGCGCCGGTGGCCAGGGTTGCCGCACCCGCGGCAACCTGCGTTGCGCCGGCGGAGACCTTCATGGCGCCGGTCCCTGTCGTGGCGACGCCGGCGGCGAGAGTCGCCGCACCGGTCGCAGTAGCTCCGGCACCGGTGGCGAGAGCGCTCGCTCCGCTGGCGGCGGTGGCGGCGCCGGCGGACAGCGTCTCCGCGCCCCGTGCGGCCGATTCGGCGCCGAGCACCAGCCTGGTGCTGCCGCTGACGCTCGTGAGTGCTCCGTCGAGGAGGGTGCCGGCGCCGGCCGAAGCGTTCGCCGCACCTGTCGCCAGGCTGACGGCGCCCGTGTTGGCCCGGGTCGCCCCGGCCTGGAGGTCGGCCGCACCGGCGGCCGCGGCGGCCGCGCCCTCCGACAGCGTTTCGGCGCCCACGGCGAGTTGCGCCGCGCCGCCGGTGACTTTCAGTGAGCCGGCTTCGACCGTGACGGCTCCGGTGGAGAGTTCTCCGGCGCCGCTGGCCAGCCGCCCGGTGGTCAGGAAGAAGAACGTCAGCAGCATGACCAGCATGAGGCTGAGCCCGGCCACAGTGGAGCGAATGCCAATGGTGCCTGGGCGGGATAGTGCACGGTCAGATCTCGTCATTGAGGCTCCTTGAAAGACGTGAGCGGGCATGCGGGCATGCCGGAACTCGCGTGGTGTGGTGTGCGGTGCGCGGTCAGACTCCGACGTCGCGGCCGGTGGTTCACGGCCGCGCGGCACGGCGGAACGCCGAAGTGACACGACCGTAGCAGTGGGGAGAGGCCACGAACCGAAGCCCGGAAAAGTTCGGGGCCAGGGCTAACGCATTCCGCGCTGACTATATATCGTTTGTGGGATTCCTACAGGGCTACCCCCCGAAAGGAGTGCCAAACATCACAGGTCGAGGGACTCGTTCGGCTCGAGCGGGAAGAACTCGCCACCGTTTTGCTCGGTGGCCCACTGAATCCGGGCATTGGAAAGTTCCTTGCCACCCCGGGAGAGTCCCATTTCGTGGGTGGGGAAGGTGCGGCGCGGCTCGAGGGCCAGCACGTAGTCCATCACCTCGCTGATCTTGAGCCAGGGCGCGCCGGCCGGAACGGCGAGGGTCTGCACTGTCACGCCTTCCGGAATCGCAAACGAGTCACCGCCGTAGTAGAGCTCCTCGTCGACGAGTACGCCGAGGTTGTCGATCACCGGGATCGTTGTGTGGATGATGGCGTGCGTGCCGCCGAAGAAGCGCAGCCGAAACGGCCCGGCCTCTACCATGTCGCCGGCGCTGACCACGGTCACGGGATAGCCGGCGGCGGCGGCGGCGACCCCGGCCGGGGCGAAGATCGCCACGTCGGGGTTCAGGGCGATGATGCGGTCCAGCTGTTCCGGGGTCCAGTGGTCGGGGTGCTCGTGGGTGAGCACGACGGCGGCGGCCCGGGCGGTGTCGGTGAGCGGGCTTGTGAACGAGCCGGGATCGATGAACAACTTCTGGCCGGCCTTGTCGAGAATCAAGGCCGCGTGCTCGAGTTTCGTCAGTTTCATGAATTGAGCTAATACCCAATCTCAGAGCGCTGCAAGCTGAGGCCATACTGGAGCGGTGCCTCCATGTCTCCACCTCGTCGTCGCCATCAACGCCGCCGCCGCTTTCGGCCGCCGCAGCGACGTCGGCCCTCGGGTTGCCCAGGCCTTGGTCGCGGGCGGCCACCAGACGACCAGTGTGAGCGCCCCCAGCTTCGACGCGCTTCGCCGCGACGTCCAGGGCGCCCTGGTGTCTCGGGTTGACGCTCTCGTGGTCGTCGGCGGCGACGGGATGGTCAGCCTCGGCACCAACCTCCTGGCCGGCACGAGTCGACCCCTGGCCATCGTGCCGTGCGGCACGGGCAACGACCTCGCGCGCGGGCTGGGGATCCCGGTCGACGACACGGATGCCGCCATCCGTCACCTGCTCGATGCCCTCACCCGCCCGCCGCGCGCCATAGACGCCGCCCGGGTGCGGTGCGGCGACACGACGATCTGGTCCGCTGGCGTGCTTTCGGCCGGGTTCGACGCCGTGGTCAACGAACGGGCCAACCGGATGCGCCGGCCCCGCGGGAAGAGCCGCTACACCCTGGCCATGCTGCTGGTTCTGACGACGTTTCGGCCCATCTCCTACCGGCTGACGGTCGACGGCCGGCCACGCCGGGTGCGCGCCATGTCGATCTCCGTCGCCAACAACGTGTCGATCGGCGGCGGCATGCGCATCGTTCCGGGTGCGGTGATCGACGACGGCCTGCTGGACCTCTTCATCGTGGCCCCGCTGTCGCGGGCGGGTTTCCTCCGCGTCTTCCCGAAGGTATTCTCGGGCACGCATACAACCTTGCCGCAGGTGGAAATCACCCGGTGTCGCAGCATCCGGATCGACGCCGACAGGGTCGCCGCCTACGCCGACGGGGAGCGGGTCGGGGCAATGCCGGTGCAGGTCGACGTGGTACCCGGAGCTCTGCTCGTGCACGCCTGAGCCGCTCAGTTTGGTTTTAGCTGTGGGCGTGTGGCATATTAGGTGAGTTGCAAAACGGCCCCATCGTTTAGCGGCCTAGGACATCGCCCTCTCACGGCGGTAACGCGGGTTCGAATCCCGCTGGGGTCACAACAGCCCGATTTCCTTATTTTCGAGGGGCACCGGGTGTCTTGTTTAAGCGAGACCCCCGGTAGACTCCACCGAGTGAAGGGGAGTATCCCTGTGCCCGTTTCGGGCACTTCGCCGTGGACGTCAGCACGGGCCGCGTCGCAGGGGCCCGGCACGGCGGTATCGACCCATCGATACGGGAGAGACTTTCAGGTTTCCTGCTGCCTCCAGCATTCCCTTCCGTGAAAGGCTCTACACGCATGGAAATTGCTCTCCCGCTCTGGTTTGAGATCGGGTCGCTCGTCGTCCTGACGCTCATCCTGGTTGCCGATCTCCTCATCGTCTTCAAGCGGCCGCACGTACCCTCGATGCGCGAGGCCAGCCTGTGGGTTGCCTTCTACGTGGGACTGGCCCTGATCTTCGCCCTGCTGATGCTGGTTCTGGGCGACGCCGAGCACGCGGGGCAGTTCCTCGCCGGCTGGCTCACGGAGTACAGCCTCAGCATCGACAACCTGTTCGTTTTCGTCATCATCATGGCGAGGTTCTCGGTGCCCCGGAAGTACCAGCAGGAGGTGCTGATCGTGGGCATCATCATCGCGCTGGTGCTGCGCGGCATCTTCATCCTGCTCGGAGCCCAGCTGATCGAGAACTTCAGCTGGATCTTCTACATCTTCGGCGCGTTCCTTCTCTACACGGCCGTGCACCAAGCGGTCGCGAAAGAGTCCGACGTGGACGAGGCCGACAATGGCCTGATCCGCTACCTGCGCCGGCACATGAACATCTCGTCGACCTTCGAGGGTTCTAAGTTGCGCACCCTGGTCGACGGCAAGAAGGTCTTCACCCCCATGCTGATCGTGCTCCTCGCGATCGGCACCACCGACCTGGTCTTCGCCCTCGACTCCATTCCGGCGATCTTCGGCATCACGCAGAGCCCCTTCATCGTGTTCACCGCGAACGTGTTCGCCCTGATGGGGCTGCGTCAGCTGTACTTCCTGCTGGGCGGGCTGCTCGAACGCCTCGAATACCTCAAGTACGGGATCGCATTCATCCTGTTCTTCATCGGCGTCAAGCTTGTCTTCCATGCCCTGCATAACAATGAGGTCTTCTTCATCAACGGCGGCGAGGGCGTGGGCTGGGCTCCGGAGATCGACACCTGGACTTCGCTCGGGGTGATCGTGGTCTCCATGGCCGTGGCCACCATCGCCAGCCTGATCAAGGCTCGGCGGGATGCTCGCCGGCGCGGTCACACCCTCGCCGAGGAGACCCCCCACTACGTCGAGGAGTGACATTCGCCGACGTGCCTCGCACGCCCTTGAACACAGGAGCTGACGTGGCCTCGCAGAGTGAGAGCGAACTGGTGCTCCCCGCAAACCGGGTGCGGTTCGTGTTCAGTGCCCGGAGCGACGTCGGCCGCGAGCGCAAGGTCAACGAGGACAGCTTCCTGGCCCAGGCCCCGGTCTTCCTGGTCGCCGACGGCATGGGTGGTCATGCCCAGGGCGACGTGGCCAGCCAGACGGTCGTGCGGGTCTTCGAGGAACACATCGCCTGCGACGCACCGTCGACCCCGGAACGCGTGCTCGACGCCATCCACTCGTCGAATGATGCGGTGCGCGACCTCAGCGCCGTCGACGACTACGGCACCGCGGTGTCCGGCACGACGCTGTCGGGCATCGCGTTCGTCGACGCCGGCGACGACGTCGGCTTCCACTGGATGGCCTTCAACGTCGGCGACTCGCGGGTCTACACCTGGGACGGGCACACGTTGGCGCAGCTGAGCGTCGACCATTCCGCGGTGCAGGAGATGGTCGACGCGGGTCTCATTTCCCGTGACGAGGCGGAGCAGCATCCGGAACGCAACGTGATCACCCGCGCGATCGGCGCCGACGAGTCCGTGGACGCCGACGTGTGGCTGCTACCGGCGTCCGGGCGGCACGCGTTCCTGATCTGCTCCGACGGACTGACCAAGGAACTCGGCGCGGCCGAGATTGCGAGGATCCTGGCATCCTATGCCGGTGATAGCTTGCCCAGCCGGTCCCGTGCAGACGTGCTCGTCGACGCGGCTTTGGCCCGCGGCGGACACGACAACGTGACGGTCGTCTATGTGGAGTCGGAACTGGGCAAACCCGGGCAGGACGACACCGCCGACACGAACGAAGCAGCGAGCCACAGATAGAGTGACGTCGTGGACACAGCGGAAAGCACCCTCGAACGAGGGGCGTTAGGCAGAGCTCGCACACGCACAGTGTTAGCCTGTCAGGGTGCTGCTGCGTCGACTCCCTCTGCTCTGCCGCGACGAGTCCCAGTTCTGAGGCCTCTCTCGTCGTGGAGTTGCTGGTTGGCTGCATACCCATCGTTGAGGAAGACGCACACACATGACTGATGCACCACTGCTGGACGAACGTCCGCGTACTCTGGCCGAAAAGGTTTGGGACAAACACCTCGTCGCCAAGGGCGAAGACGGCACGCCCGACCTGATCTACATCGACCTGCACCTCGTGCACGAGGTCACCAGCCCGCAGGCCTTCGACGGGCTGCGTCTGGCCGGACGCCCTCTGCGCCGCCCCGATCTCACCATCGCCACGGAAGACCACAACACGCCGACCCTGGCGATCGACCAGCCCATCGCCGACCTCACCAGCCGCACCCAGATCGAGACGTTGCGGCGCAACTGCGAGGAATTCGGCATTCGCCTGCACTCGCTCGGCGACATCGAGCAGGGCATCGTGCACGTCGTCGGTCCGCAGCTGGGCCTGACCCAGCCGGGCATCACCGTCGTCTGCGGCGACTCTCATACCTCCACCCACGGCGCCTTCGGGGCCATGGCGCTCGGCATCGGCACGAGCGAGGTAGAGCACGTGATGGCCACCCAGACTCTGCCTCTGACACCCTTCAAGACCATGGCGATCACCGTCGACGGCACTCTCCGCCCCGGCGTGACGGCCAAAGACATCATCCTCGCCGTGATCGCGAAGATCGGCACCGGCGGTGGCCAGGGCTACGTGCTCGAATACCGCGGCAGCGCCATCCGCGCCCTCTCCATGGAGGGTCGCATGACCATCTGCAACATGTCGATCGAGGCCGGCGCCCGCGCGGGCATGGTGGCCCCGGATGCGATCACCTACGACTACCTTCAGGGTCGCGCACATGCCCCGGCAGGCCAGGATTGGCTCGACGCGGTCAGCTACTGGGACACCCTCGCCACCGACGACGGCGCCGTGTTCGACGCCGAGGTGCTGCTCGACGCCGACACTCTCGAACCCTTCGTGACCTGGGGCACCAACCCCGGGCAGGGCGTATCCCTGAGCGATACCGTGCCGGACCCGTCCGGAATCATCGACGCGAACGAGCGCTCGGCCGCCGAACGCGCCCTCGAGTACATGGACCTGGCGGCTGGCACCCCGATGAAGGAGATCCGGGTAGACACCGTCTTCCTCGGCTCCTGCACCAACAGCCGGGTGGAGGACCTGCGCGCCGCCGCCAACATCATCCAGGGCCATAGCCTGGCCCCCGGCGTGCGGATGCTGGTGGTGCCCGGTTCTGCGCGGGTGCGCATCGAGGCCGAGGCGGAGGGCCTCGATAAGATCTTCACCGACTTCGGCGCCGAATGGCGCTTCGCCGGCTGTTCGATGTGCCTCGGCATGAACCCCGACCAGCTCGCTCCCGGCGAGCGGTGCGCTTCCACGAGCAACCGCAATTTCGAGGGTCGTCAGGGCAAGGGTGGGCGCACGCACCTCGTCTCCCCGCTGGTCGCGGCGGCGACCGCCATCCGCGGCACGCTGTCGAGCCCGTGGGACCTGGTCCAGAATGGAGACGAGTAAGTAATGGAAAAGTTCACAACCGTCACGGGCATCGCGCTTCCACTGCGCCGCTCCAACGTCGACACCGACCAGATCATCCCCGCCGTCTACCTCAAGCGCGTCACCAAGACCGGCTTCGAGGACGCCCTCTTCGCCCGCTGGCGCGCCGACCCCGACTTCGTACTCAACAATCCGGCCTACGAGGGCGCCCGCGTGCTCGTTGCCGGCGCCGACTTCGGCACCGGCTCCTCGCGGGAGCACGCCGTCTGGGCGCTCCGCGACTACGGCTTCGACGTGGTCCTCAGCCCCCGCTTCGGCGACATCTTCCGCGGCAACGCCGGCAAGCAGGGTCTGCTCGCCGGCCAGATCTCCGAGGCCGACGCCCAGCGCCTGGGGGACATCATCGAGGCCTGTCCCGGAGTCGAACTGACGGTCGACCTCGTGTCGAGAACCGCCCGCGTGGGCGCCCTCACCGTTCCGTTCGAGATCGATGACTATACCCGGTGGCGCCTCCTCGAGGGCCTCGACGACATCGGCCTCACCCTGCGCGATGAAGCGCGGATCGCAGAATTCGAATCCCACCGGGAGCCATGGCGGCCCCGCACTCTCCCCGCAAGGCAGGTACGTTTGTGAGCACCATCAGCGAAATCACCCAGGACCGTGAAGACGACCAGAACCGGTCGGACGCGCAGAACCGCGAGAACGCCCAGAACTGGGGCGCGGCCGTCGGGCTGCAGGGCGACCGGATCACCATCCGCGGCGGCATCCCCCTGGTCGGCCGGATCGAACTGAAAGGAGCGAAGAACCTGGTCACCAAGGCCATGGTCGCGGCCCTTCTCGGGGAGAGCCCCAGCACGCTCAAGAACGTGCCGAACATCAGCGACGTGCGCATTGTGCGCCAGCTGCTCGAAGTGCACGGCGTCAAGGTCACCGACGGCGCCGAGCCCGGCGAACTGCTGCTCGACCCGGTCGACGTCGAGAGCGCGCATTTCGCGGCGATCGACGCGCACGCCGGTTCCTCGCGCATCCCGATCCTGTTCTGCGGCCCTCTGCTGCACCGCCTCGGCGAGGCGTTCATCCCCGATCTCGGTGGCTGCCGCATCGGCGACCGCCCGATCGACTACCACCTGGACGTGCTGCGCAAGTTTGGCGCCGTCGTCGAGAAGCAGCCCAACGGCATCCGGATGTCCGCGCCCAACGGGCTCAAAGGCACCAAGGTGTCCCTGCCCTACCCGAGCGTCGGCGCGACCGAGCAGGTTCTCCTGACCGCCGTGCGCGCGGAGGGCATCACCGAGCTCAAGGGCGCGGCGATCGAGCCCGAGATCATGGATCTCATCAACATCCTGCAGAAGATGGGCGCCATCATCACGGTCGACACCGACCGGGTGATTCGGATCGAGGGCGTCGAGCGTCTCGAGGGCTACAACCACCGCGCCCTGTTCGACCGGAACGAGGCGGCCAGCTGGGCGGCAGCGGCCCTGGCCACCGACGGCGACATCTTCGTCGGCGGCGCGCGCCAGCCCGAGATGTTGACGTTCCTGAACGTGTTCCGCAAGGTCGGCGGGGCGTTTGACATCGAAGACGACGGCATCCGGTTCTACCACCCGGGCGGCGACCTCAAGCCCGTCATCATCGAGACGGATGTGCACCCCGGCTTCATGACGGACTGGCAGCAGCCGCTCGTGATCGCCTTGACCCACGCGCACGGCGTCTCGATCGTGCACGAGACCGTCTACGAGCAGCGCTTCGGCTTCGTGGACGCTCTCGTCGAGATGGGCGCCACCATCCAGATCCACCGGGAATGCCTCGGCGGGCACCCCTGCCGGTTCGGCCAGCGCAACTTCAACCATTCAGCCGTGATCACCGGGCCGACGAAACTGACCGGCGCCGACATCGAGGTTCCCGATTTGCGCGGTGGCTTCAGCCACCTGATCGCGGCGTTGACCGCGAAGGGAACCTCCACCGTCAGCAACGTCGGAATCATCAGCCGCGGCTACGAGAACTTCATCACCAAACTTCAACTGTTGGGGGCTGACTTCGATCTCGAAGGATAATTGGGCTGTGCCAGCATCCGATCCAGCGTCCGTGTCCGATCCAACGCCCCAGACCCACATCTCTCGTGGCGTCGTGAACCCCGGGCGGGAGCGTTCGGAGACCCGACGGCCATCCGTGTTCTGGGTGCTGGCGATGATGATCCTTCCGGTGATCAATCTCGCCGTGCGGTACAAGGTCACCGACGCCGCGAAGTTCCCCCGCTCGGGAGCGTTCGTGATGGCGCCCAACCACTTCAGCGAGATCGACCCGCTTCTGATGGGGGTGCTGAGCTGGAATCTGGGGCGCGCGCCCCGGTTCATGGCGAAGGCATCCGTCTTCAAAATCCCGGTGATCGGGTGGCTGCTGCACAGGTCGGGGCAGATCCCGGTGCAGCGCGGCGGCAGCGTGCGCGGCAGCGAGCCCGTGAAGGCGGCCGAGCGGCTGGTAGAACGTGGCCAGATGGTCGTCGTCTACCCGGAGGGGTCGCTGACCCGCGACCCCGCGCTGTGGCCGATGCGTGGCAAGACCGGCGCCGTGCGGATCGCTCTCGAGCAGGGTATCCCGATCGTGCCGGTGGCCCACTGGGGAGCACAGGCGATCATGCCGCGCTACTCGAAGCGGCTGAGCCTGTTCCCGCGCAAGACCGTGCTGGTCAAGATCGGTGACCCGCTCGACCTCGCGCAGTTCCGGGGCCGCAACCTCGACCCGGCGACGCTCAACGAGGCCACCGCGCTCGTCATGGCCGCCATCACCCGGTTGCTCGAAGATCTTCGGGGTGAGGCGGCGCCGTCCAAGCGCTGGAATCCGGCCGAACACGATCAGAGAGAGACCGGACGTTTTGAAGCCTAAGGTTCAGCCAGGCAAACGGGTGGCCGTTCTCGGTGCCGGCAGCTGGGGCACCACGTTTGCCAAGATCCTGGCCGACGGCGGGGCCGACGTCGTGCTGTGGGCCCGCCGTCCCGAGCTCGCCCGCGAGATCACCGAGGCCCGGCGCAACAGCGACTACCTGCCCGGCATCAACCTGCCGGAGGGCCTGCGGGCCACCGCGAGGCTCGACCTGGCCCTCGCCGGCGCCGAGCAGGTGTTCGTATCGGTGCCGAGCCAGTCGCTGCGCGAGAACCTGATCCTGGCCGAGCCGTTCCTGGCTCCGGGCGCCATCGTGGTGTCGCTGATGAAGGGCGTCGAGCGCGGGTCCGGCCTGCGCATGAGCCAGATCATCGCCGAGATCCTGCCGATCAACCCCGACCTGATCGCGGCGATCTCCGGACCCAACCTGGCCCTGGAAATCGCCAAGGAACAGCCGACGGCGGCCGTGGTCTCCTCGAACAGCCTCGAGACCGCGCAGGCCGTTGCCATGCTGGCCCGCAACCGCTACTTCCGCTCCTACGTCAACACGGATGTCATCGGCACCGAATTCGGCGGCGTGCTGAAGAACCTCATCGCCGTGGCCATCGGCATCGTCGACGGCGTCGGCTACGGGGAGAACACGAAGGCGTCGATCATCACCCGCGGTCTCGTGGAGATGACCGATTTCGCGGTGGCCTACGGCGCGCATCCGGAGACGCTGGCTGGCCTGGCCGGCCTGGGCGACCTGATCGCGACCTGCCAGTCGCCGCTGTCGCGCAACAACACCGCCGGCCGGCTCCTCGGCCAGGGCTACGGCATCAACGATGTCGTCAAGCAGATGCAGCAGACCACCGAGGGTCTTGCGTCCGTCGGCCCCATTCTCGATCTCGCCCGCGCCAAGGGGGTGGACATGCCCATCGTTGAGCAGGTCCGCCAGGTGCTGGCCGGTACTCTGAAACCGCGGGATCTCGCCCCGCACCTGACCACGGACTCAGCGGAGCCGCAGGGCGAAAGGACGATTGATGACGAACAAGCTCACGGTGGCGCTGCTCTTTGGGGGTCGGTCAAGCGAACATTCGATCAGTTGCGCCACAGCGGGCGGCGTCCTGGCGGCGATTGACCGCGACCGCTACCACGTCATTCCGGTCGGCATCACCCGCGACGGAGCCTTCGTGCTCGAAGCGGATGACCCGGCCCGGTTCACATTGGACGCGGCCGAACTGCCGGAGGTCTTCGACAACGGCACCCGCATCCGGTGGCCGGAGAGCAGCCTCAGCCGCCAGCTGACCGTCAGTGACGGCGCCGGCTACCGTTCGCTCGGCAACGTCGATCTGGTCTTCCCGATCCTGCACGGCCCGTTCGGCGAGGACGGCACCGTGCAGGGGCTGCTCGAACTCGTCGGGCTGCCCTACGTGGGCTCAGGTGTGCTCGCGTCGGCGCTCGGAATGGACAAGCACTTCACCAAGACCGTTTTCCAGCAGGCTGCCCTCCCGGTCGCCCCGTGGCGTACCCTCACCGCCGGCGATTGGGTCGAGGCCCCCGGGATGGCGTTCGCGGCGGCCGAGGAGCTCGGGCTGCCCGTGTTCGTGAAGCCGGCACGGGCAGGGTCGAGCGTGGGCGTGAGTCGGGTGTCGAGCCTGGACCAGCTCGCCGAGGCGATGCGGGTTGCTCTGCTCGAGGACAACAAGGTTCTGATCGAGGCCGGGTTGCGCGGACGCGAACTCGAGATCGCAGTGCTGCAGGGGCGTCCTGGCGAGCCGACGCGGGCATCCGTCGCCGGCGAGGTTCGGGTCACCGGGCGGGACTTCTACGACTTTGCCGCCAAGTACCTCGGTGCGTCCGGCATCGACCTGGTCTGCCCGGCCGACCTCACCTCCGAGGAACTCGCCCAGATGCAGGCCCTGGCCATCCGCGCGTTCGACGCGATCGATGGCGCCGGCCTGGCGCGGGTGGACTTCTTTCTCACCGATGACGGCTGGGTGATCAACGAGATCAACACTATGCCCGGGTTCACCCCCATCTCGATGTTCCCGAGCTGCTGGCTGGCCAGTGGCTTCACCTACCCGCAGTTGATTGATGAGTTGATCGAGGTGGCGATCGCCCGCCGCGCCGCGCCGGCCGCGCTGCACCTGGCGGTCTAGCCGCCCTGCCGCGCGCCCGGCGATCAGGCCTTCTGCACCGTGATGGTCCAGTGGGCTTCTCCAACGCGATCGAAGTGGGTGACCGGGTAGCCGCTCTCCGCCGCCCAGCGTGGCAGGGCATCCGTCGCCTGCGTGCAGTCGAAGTTGATGGTGAGCTCGTCGCCGAGGTCGAGCTTCTCGATTGCGGCTCCGGCCTCCACGAGCGGGAACGGGCAGACCTGACCGTCGGTCTCAAGTACGTACTGTGCCATGTCGGGCTTCTTTCTCCTGGTTGGCTAGGGGGTTGCTACTGGTTGGCGGGAACGCGAGCGGGGGAGACCCCGACCCGCGCGGACCCGGTGATGAAGAGGCGCGTCGCGGCGCCGGTGCCGATGATCATGAACACCAGCGCCACCCAGCCCTGGAGGCCGAAGGTGGCGGTGTCGACCATGCCGTTGCCGATGGTGCACCCGCCGGCCAGGCTGGCTCCGACGCCCATCAGCACCCCGCCGAGGATGCTGCGGACGGTGGTGGTGACATCGGGAAGACGCACCCGGAACTCGCCGCTGCCCTTGGCTGCAATGAACGAGCCGAGCAGGATGCCGATCACCAGGTACACTCCCCAGTCGATCAACTGGGGATCACCGCGCACGAGGTAGTTGACCATGTTCGAGGACGGCCCGGTGATACCGAGCCCGGACTCGCGCCCGGTTGCCCAGCTGAGCGGCCAGGCGAGGATGGCGAGCGGCGCGATGATCAGGGCGGTGGTGAACGCGCCCCATTTCTTCTCGAACAGGAGATGACGGATGCCGCTCGTGCGGGCCGGGAGCGACGCGACCGGCCGGGACGACCGCAGCCGCAGGTGGTGCCGGGCGAGCAGGCCGACGCCGGTGACGAGCACCGCGACCAGCACCCACGGTGAGATGCCGAGGACTCCGTGGATGGTGGAGGCCTCCACGGTGATACCGCGCAGCGCCGCGACCGGAGCGGACAACGCGCCCGTCTTCGAGATGGCGGAGAAGAGGGCGTAGAAGATCAGGGCGAACCAACTGCCCACCAGACCCTCGCCGGCGCGGTAGTAGGTGCCCGTGGCGCATCCGCCGGCCAGCACGATGGCGAACCCGAAGATGAACGCACCGATGATCGTGGCCAGCCAGGCGAAGGGCTGGGGGTCGAGGGTGATCACTCCGGCAGCGTCGAGGGCGAAGACGCCCACACTCTGCACGGCGATGACGATCAGAAAGGCCGTCAGCCAGCGGGTGCTGCCCGTGAGCCACAGGTCCCGGAACGCGCCGGTGACGCAGAACCTGCCCCGCTGCATGGTGAAGCCCAGGGCGACGCCCAGGCCGAGTCCGGTGAGAAGCATGTCGTGTCCCCGTCCATCAGAGGTCGCACGCCGTGTGACGGCGACTCCCCGGCGACGTTACGGGCCGGCCGGCGGCGCTGCTCCCAGACGTCGCGGCGTAACGAAATGAGACGTAACACTTGACAACTCCGCACCCGCACCCGCCCGTGCGGCCGAAACTCCTAAGGCTGTCGGCTCGGGGCAGCAGGACGGCAGGGCGGCGGACTACGGAGCGGGCGCCACCGTCTCGCCGTCGGTCGGCAGCAGCAGGTCCGCGGCGCCGAGGCACTGGCCCGTCGCGGGGATGTTACCCACGGCCTGCGCCAGGTCAACGAGCACCGTGGACCCGCTGACCTTGTCCGAGTCGATGACCAGTTCGGTTGCCGGGTCGCGGCCGTAGGTGGTGTAGCGGTAGAGCGGGGCATCCGAGTCGTCTTCGATCCAGTCGATGCCGTTGACCGTGAGGCAGGGGAGCGTCGTCGGTGCGGGCACGGCAACGCCGCAGTGCAACAGGACCGCGCTCGGGGTGCCCCACGCGCCCGTGGCCTGGGCGTTCGTCTCACGTTCCGGAAGCGAGGCCACCGAGGTCGGAAGGCGAACGATGAGGTCGGCGCAGGTGGGATTGACGGCATCCGCGGCCGGTTCCAGCGGCACGATCGCCGTGCAGCCGGTGAGGAGCACGGTACCAGCGACGAGCGTGAGCGCGAGGCCGGTGCGGAGGAAGCGGATGCGGGGAGTCATTGCATTCAGGCTACCGTTTGAAGCATGACGAATGCTGCGGGCGCGATGGTCCCCACGAGTGCGACGCTGGCCGACCTGAGCGAAGGGGAGGTTCTCGCCCGAATCTTCCCGCGACTGCCGGGCTCCGCGGCTCAGCTCCTCGGCCCCGGCGACGACGCCGCCGTGATGCGGGCGCCGGACGGGCGCTACGTTGTCACCACCGACATGATGATCCAGGGTCCGGATTTCCGGCTCGCCTGGTCGTCCCCGCACGACCTCGGCTGGAAGGCCGCCGCGACGAACCTGTCCGACGTCGCCGCCATGGGGGCCCGTCCCACCGCACTGGTGGTGGCGATCGCCGCCCCGCCATCGACGCCGATCTCGGTGATCGAGGGCATCGCCGACGGGTTGCGGGACTGCTGCGAGGCGCTGGCCCCGGGCTGCGGCGTCGTCGGCGGCGACCTGTCCGCGTCCGACGCCCTCACGCTCGCTGTGACAGCCTTCGGCGACCTCGAGGGACGCGAGCCCGTGCTGCGCTCCGGGGCGCGGCCAGGCGACGTCGTGGTCCTGGCCGGGCGCCTCGGTGAGGCCGCCCGAGGCCTGGACCTGCTCTTCCGTCTCGCCGTGGACGAAAACGGTGTTCCGGATGCCGCGCTGGCGGACGCGTTGCGGGCGCAGCATCCCGAGGCGGTCGCCGCGCAGCTCGCACCGGTGCCGCCCATCGACCGAGGTCCGGCCGCCGCCGGCGCCGGCGCGACCGCGATGCTGGACGTGTCCGACGGACTCGCCATCGACGCCGGGCGCCTCGCCCGGGCCAGCAGCGTGGGCATCGACTTCGCCCGGTCGGCCCTCGGCGAGAATGTCGAGCGTTCCCTCGGCGGCGGCGAGGACCATGGCCTGCTGGCCACTTTCCCGCCGGGCGCCGTGCTGCCCGCCGGCTTCCGCGTCGTCGGCGTGGTGACGGATGCCGCAGGCTCGGTCCTGGTGGACGGCCGCCCCCATAACCAGGCCGGCTGGGACCCCTATCGCGGCTGGGACGGCGCCGTCGCCTGAGAGCGACTCAGGCGGCGGGCAGAACGGGGGAGGCGTACCAGACGGTCGTGTCGCCGTAGTCCTTGCGCCGGTCGGATGCGAGGCCCGCTCCCCAGACCGGTTCGGGGGAGCGGGAACTGCGCTCCACGATGACGAGTGCGTCCACGTCGAGCAGCGGCGCTAGGGCGGCAAGGTTGTGGCCGAGCTCGGTCTCGGCCAGGTCGTAGGGCGGGTCGATGAAGACCAGGTCGAATCCATCGCCGGTGGCCGCGAGGAACGACTGCACGGACTGGCTGCTCACCTTGATCTTCGGGGCGCCCCGCCCCGGTGCCGCCCGCAGCACGGCCTCGGTGTTCTTGCGGCACATCTGCGCGGCGCCGAAGTTATTCTCGACCAGGGTCACGATGCGCGCTCCCCGGCTGGCCGCCTCCAGGCCGAGCCCGCCCGACCCGGCGTACAGATCGAGAACCCGAGCGCCCCGGATGATGTCGCGCGCGTCGAGGGCGGAGAAGATCGCCTCCCGCACGCGGTCGCTGGTGGGGCGGGTGCCGGTCTTGGGCACCGCCAGGGGCAGGGAACCGGCAAACCCGGCGACGATTCGCGTCATAACCCGTCGAGTTTATCGCCCGTCGGCGGCCGAGGTCGCGGCGCGCCCGCGCCGACCCGGTGCCGCATGTCGCACGTGCCGCCTACGATCGAGACATGACCGATTCGGAGGCTGGGGAGACTCTCGCCCCGGTGACCCTGGACAGCAAGCTGGCCACCGTGGTCGGCGGCAAAACGGCCGTCGCCCTGGGCAAGGCCTTCGGCTCGCACACCGTGGGCGATCTGCTCAGCCACTACCCGCGCCGCTACGCCCGCCGCGGCGAGCTCTCGTCGATCAGCCTGCTGCCACTCGACGAGAACGTGACCATTGTGGCGGAGATCCGCTCGGTCGAGGAACGCCCGATGAAAGCCCGCAAGGGGTCGATCGTCGAGGTGAAGATCTCCGACGGCCGCGGCATCCTCACTCTCACCTGGTTCAACCAGTCCTGGCGGGCCAGGCAGCTCCAACCCGGCACGCGCGGAATGTTCGCGGGCAAGGTCACCGACTACCGGGGCCACCTGCAGCTCACGCACCCGACCTACAAGCTCTTCGGCCCCGGCGCCGACGACGAACCCGAGATGCCCACGGATGCCGCGGCCGCCAAACTCTGGATCGAGCAGCCCGTCGCGATCTACCCGTCCACCAACACCGTGGCCAGCTGGCAGGTCGCGCAGTCCATCGCGATCCTGCTGGACAGCGTGGGCCCGGTGCCCGACCCGATCCCGCCGGAGCTGCGCGCCGAGCGCGGGCTGTTGCCGCAGGGCCGGGCCTTCGAGCTGATCCACCGCCCGGAAACCGATGCGGACTGGCGCCGCGCCAGGGACACCCTGCGGTTCACCGAGGCCTTCGTTCTGCAGAGCGCCCTGGTGCAGCAGCGGCTCACCGCCCGGCAGCAGCGCTCCACCCCGCGCGTGGCGTCGTCCGGCGGCCTGCTCGAGCGCTTCGATGCCGGCCTGCCCTTCAGCCTCACCGCGGACCAGCGGGGCGTGGCCATGGAGATCTCCGCCGACCTTATCGAGACCCACCCGATGAACCGGCTGCTGCAGGGCGAGGTCGGCTCCGGCAAGACCGTCGTGGCCCTGCGGGCCATGCTCACCGTCGCCGACACGGGCGGCCAATCGGCTTTCCTCGCTCCCACCGAGGTTCTGGCGGCCCAGCACCTGCGCACGATTGTGCGGTCGCTCGGCCCCGAGCTGGCGGGCACGTTGATGCCCACCCTGCTCACCGGGCAGCTGCCGGTGGCGGAGCGCCGCAAGGCGCTGCTCCGAGTGGTGTCCGGACAAGCCAAGATCGTGATCGGCACGCATGCGCTGCTCGGCGACAAGGTCACGTTTTTCGACCTCGGACTGGTCGTCGTCGACGAGCAGCACCGGTTCGGCGTGGACCAGCGCGAGGCGTTGCGGCTGAAGGGAGCCGTGCCGCCGCACGTGCTGGTGCTCACCGCCACCCCGATCCCGCGCACCGTGGCCATGACCGTGTTCGGCGACCTCGACGTGAGCACGATCGCGGAGCTGCCGGAGGGGCGACAGGGTATCGAGACCTTCGTCGTGCCTGTGTTCGAGAAGCCCGGCTGGGTCACCCGGGTGTGGACCCGGTTGGCGGAGGAGCTCGCCCAGGGCCGCCAGGGTTTCGTGGTGTGCCCGGCCATCGCCCCGAAACAGCTCGAGGAGAGCGCGGAGGTCGATCCCGAGGCGGCAGCGCCGGCATCCGTCGAGATGGTGCTCGCCGAACTGCGTGGTAACCCGGCCCTGGCCTCCGCCCGCATCGAACCGCTGCACGGGCGCATGACCAGCGACGAGAAAGACGTGGCCATGCGCGCGTTCGCGGCCGGTGAGATCGACGTGCTCGTGGCGACGACCGTCATCGAGGTCGGCGTCGACGTGCCGAACGCCTCCGCCATGGTGGTGCTGGACGCCGACCGGTTCGGCGTCTCGCAACTGCACCAGCTGCGCGGCCGGGTGGGCCGCGGCGGCGTGCCGGGGCTCTGTCTCCTGGTCACGAGCGCGGAGGCCGAAACCATCGCGCGCGAGCGAGTCGAGGCTGTCGCTGCCACCCTCGACGGGTTCGAGTTGGCCCAGGTCGACCTGGAGCTGCGCCGGGAGGGCGATGTGCTCGGCAGCAACCAGTCCGGGGGCCGCTCTTCACTACGCCTGCTGAGGGTGGCGACCGACGGCGACCTGATCGGGGAGGCCAGGGGCTATGCGCAGCGCCTGAGCGAGCACGACCCGCACCTCGAATCGGTCCCGGCGCTTCGGGAGGCGGTGCGGCGGCGCCTCGACGACGCGGAGCGGGCCTCGCTCACCAAGTCCTGACAGCAGGATCGGAGCGCGCTCAGGCACCGTTCACGCACTGGGGCTAGGGTGATCGCTATGCGCAGGATCGCCGTCGTCCCCGGTTCATTCGACCCCGTCACGCGGGGTCATCTCGACGTGATTGAACGGGCGTCCGGTCTCTTCGACGAACTGCACGTGCTCGTCGTGCACAACCCCGGCAAGACGGCTCTGCTGCCGATCAGCCAGCGGGTTTCCCTGCTGCAGCGGTCCATCCTGGACGCCGGGCTGCCGGGCAACATCGTGGTGGCCTCCTGGGGCATGGGGCTGCTCGTCGATTACTGCATGGAGGTCGGCGCAGGCGTGCTGATCAAGGGCATCCGCTCACAGGTGGACGTGGCCTACGAGACCCCGATGGCGATCGTGAACCGCAACCTCGCCGCCGTGGAAACGATCTTCCTGCTGCCCGACCCGGCCAACGCCCACGTGTCCAGTTCCCTGGTGCGCCAGGTCGCCGCCCTCGGCGGCGATATCACCCCCTATGTGCCGCCGGCCGTGGCGGCATTCCTGCAGAAGACACGCGTGTGAATACGCCGCCCGTGCGCTCGGTTTCCGTTCCGGCGCTCGCCGGGAACGCGGGCGGACCTGTCACCGACACGGACGACGAGACCCTGATGGACCTTGCGGCCGTCCAGGCTTCGGCGCGTGCGATCATCCGCAATGTGGAAACCGTCATCGACGGCAAGCACACGGCCGTCACGACGGCTCTCACGGTGCTGCTGGCCCAGGGGCACCTTCTGATCGAGGACGTTCCCGGCGTCGGCAAGACCATGCTGGCCAAGGCGCTGGCCAAGTCCGTGCACTGCACGGTCAGCCGCGTCCAGTTCACCCCCGACCTGCTGCCCTCCGACGTGACGGGCGTGTCGGTGTTCAACCAGGTGGACCGCCGATTCGAGTTCAAGCCTGGCGCCATCTTCGCGAACATCGTGATCGGGGACGAGATCAACCGGGCGAGCCCGAAGACCCAGTCCGCGCTGCTGGAATGCATGGAGGAACGCCAGGTCACCGTCGACGGCTCCACCTACCTGCTGCCGCTGCCCTTCACGGTCGTGGCCACGCAGAACCCGATCGAGATGGAGGGCACCTATGCGCTTCCCGAGGCCCAGCGGGATCGGTTCATGGCACGCATCTCGATGGGGTACCCCGACACCGAGTCCGAGCTGATGATGCTGGATGCCCGCGACACGTCGAGCCCGCTGGCCGGCATCGAGGCGGTCGTCTCCGGCGCCCAGCTGCGCGGAATGATGACGGCCGTGCAGCGGGTGTTCGCCTCTCCCGCGGTGAAGGAGTACACGGTCAGCCTGGTGCGGGCCACCCGCGACGACCGCGACCTGCGCCTGGGCGCCAGCCCCCGTGCCACACTGCAGCTGATCCGGGCGGCCAAGGCCCAGGCGGCGCTGCACGGCCGGGACTATGTGCTGCCCGACGACATCGACTCCCTCGCCGTCGCCGTGCTCGGGCACCGCCTCGTGGCGAGCAGCCGGGTGCTCGGCCACCATCAGGACAGCGGCCCGGTGGTCGACGACATCGTTCGCCGGATCGTGGCGGCCACCCCCGTTCCCGTCGGTGCCACCGGGCATCCCTGACGCCATGCCGGCGAAGCAGCGGCGCGTCCGGATTCCTCGGCTCACCCTTCGAGGCGGGATGTTCCTCGCCGTGGGAGCCGGCCTTCTGCTGCTCGCCCTGCTGACGAACCAGCGCGACCTTCTGTTCATCGCCGGTGTCCTCCTGGCCATCCCCGTCGCCGCCCTCGGGTACGTCTCGATCCATCCGGTGCGCCTGCGCGTCACCCGGATGCTGCGCCCACCGGTCGTGCCGGCCGGCGGCGAGGTCGTCGTGGGGCTCGGGGTGCGGAACCTTTCCTCCCGGCCCCTGGCGGGCCTGCATCTGCGGGACACCGTGCGGGGGCGGGACGCCGGCGACGTCGGACTGACCGTGCCGGCCGGAACGCCGCTACCGGCCCTCGACCGCTATGAGGGCGGCCTGGACACCGGTGCAGACAGTGTGAGGTTCGAGTACCGGTTCAGCTTGCCCCGGCGGGGTCTCTACGCAACGGGCCCGGTGCTGATCGGGCGTTCGGATCCTTTCGGCCTTGCCTCGGGCGAGTGGGCCGTGGGGGAGCCGCACGACCTGGCGGTGACGCCCCGGGTGACCGCCCTGGCCGGTCGGGGCCTCACCGGCACCCTGAACGACGGCGACGTGCCGGAGCGGCTCCGGCACCTGAACCACAACGCAGACCCCTTGATCGCGCGCGAGTACCGGCCGGGCGACCCGCTGCGCCGCGTGAACTGGCCGGCCACGGCCCGCCTGGGCGCGATCATGGTGCGGCAGGAGGAGGAGCAGAGCAACCCCGGAGCCCGACTCGTGCTTGACACCGCGCTGCGCGGCCGCCGCGGCCGCCCGACCGTCGTCGGTGCCGACACGGGTGCCGGTGCCGACAGCGGCACCGATCTCGGCGGGCCGCGCCTCGAGCAGGCGTTCGAGGTGGCCGTCGAGCTCGCGGCATCCGTGGGGGTGCACCTGCTGGCGGCCGGCTACCGGCTCGACCTGGTTGCGCTGGGACCGAGCCTGTCCGGACCGAGCCTGTCCGACCCGAGCCTGTCCGACCCCAGCTCGGGCTCGTCCGGCAGGCTGGCGAGCCCGGGTCAGGCGAACGCTACCCCGGGGCGACCCGGCGGCCGCGGCGGCCTGCGCGGCGACCCTCCCACCGTCTTCCTGCCGCCGGGCGGAATCGCGCTGCTGCTCGAAGGGCTGGCCGGGGTCGAGCCGGCGGACCCGCCCGACCCGGCGGAGCCCGCCGAGGACGCAGCAGAACAGACGTACACGTTCGGCGGCCCCGCAGCGAAGCCCGGACCCCTGGCCGTCCAACCTGGTACGCCCGAGTCCGGGACCGCCGCGAAACTCAGCACGCTCGTGGTGCCCGGCGGGCTGCTGCCGACCTTCGCGGTGCTCGTCGCCGTCGACGACCGGGATCTGACCGAGCTCGCCGACCTCGTGTCCCAGAGCCGCCCCGCGGTGGCGTTCGTGCTGCCCACGGTTCGAACGGATGCCGTGTGCCGGCTGCGCGAGGCCGGCTGGCGCTGCATCCCCGTGCACCAGGCCCGGGACATCCCCCGTGCCTGGGAGGACTTGATCGGCGCGAGGAGGCCCCTGAATGACGCCGTCTGACCGGGTCGCTCCCGACCAGGCTGCTCCCGACCAGGGCACTCGCACCACCCGGCACGATCCCTCCGCCCGGGCGGACCGACTCAAGCGGGCGCAGTGGCCCCTCGCGTTCGCACTCCTATTGCTGTTGGTCGTGGCCGACGCCGGCCTCGGGCCGCTGCTCCAGGACACGGGCTGGTGGTGGCTGATGACGTTCACGGCCGCCGGCGTCCTGCTCGGTTCTGCCGCACTCCGCCGCGCCGGGCTGCCCGTCTTCCTCGGGCCGCTCGCCGGATTCGGGGTTCTTGTGGCCGTCCTGACGCTGCTCTTCGGCGCCGGAAGCGGCTGGCTCTGGCTGATCCCGACCGGGGAGACGATCGACCGGTTCCGCGATTTGGCGCTTTCCGGGGCGGTCTCCATCGAGCAGCAATCGACGCCGGCCGAGGCGACCGCCGGCATCCTGTTCCTGCTCAGCGCCGGCGCCGGCGTGATCGCGATCCTGATCGACACGCTCGCGGTCCTCCTGCGGGTGCCCGCGCTCGCCGGACTGCCCGTTCTGGTGCCGCTGCTCGTGCCGGGGCTTGCCCTCGGCTACGAGGCCAACCTCGAGGCCCTCGTACTCACGGCCGCCGCCTACCTCCTGCTCCTCCACGTCGAGATCCGGATGCGCCGGGCCGGCAGCCTGCCCGGCCCGTCGGCCGTAGCGGGTCCCGGCACGGTCGCGCCCAGGCGGCGCCACGTGCCCGACTCCTTCGGGGGAGCGGTCGTCGTGGGCAGCCTCGCGATCGTGGCGGCAATCGTGGTCAGCGTCGCGACGCCCGTTCTGCCTGGGGGCAGCCTCAGCGGTGTGCGCCCGGGCAGCAGCCTGCTGTTCTCCAACGGTGTCAGCCCCATGATCAACCTCGGTCAGGACCTGCGTCGGCCGGACGCCGAACCGGTGCTGCACTTCCGCACCACGGCGACTCGGCCGCCCTACCTTCGGTTGCTGACACTCGATGAACTCTCGGGCCGCAACTGGACCGCCGGGGAGGCGCCCGGGAGTCGCGCGAACGCCGTCGACGACATCGACCTGCCGCCGGGGTTCTCACCCGATATCAAGACGAGCGAGACGATCACGACCATCGGCATCGACAACCTGGCCGCCCGGTGGCTGCCGACCCCTGCGCCGCCCCGCTCGGTGACCGGCCTGCTCGGCGCCTGGTACTGGAACGAGGCGACCGGGTCCATCACGAGCCCCGGCGACACGACCCGCGGCCAGGAATACACCGTCACCGCGCTCACGCTGGAGCCGACGGCGGAGCAGTTGCGGGAAGCCGAGGGTGCCTATCCGGCGGAGATCCGGCGCAGCCTGAGGCTGCCGGCCGAGACTCCGGCCCTGATCGGCGACACCGCGCGTGAGGTCACCGCCGGCACCACGAGCGCGTACGAGGCCGCGCGGGCACTGCAGGACTACCTGCGCGGCAGCGACTTCGCTTACGACACCGAGGCTCCCGTCGAGGCCGGCTATGACGGTGGCGGCATTGACGTCGTCAGCACCTTCCTCGAGGTGAAGACGGGGTACTGCGTGCACTTCTCCTCGGCGATGGCGGCGATGGCCCGATCGATCGGCATCCCGTCCCGGATCGCGATCGGCTACCAACCCGGGTCGCTGTCCGCGTCGGGTTCTGTCGCCGGGGTCGGCCGGTACAGCGTCGACACCCACGACCTGCACGCGTGGACGGAGGTCTACTTCGAGGGCGTCGGCTGGGTGCCCTTCGAGCCCACGCCCGGCCGCGGCGCCGTGCCTGCCTACACGCAAGACGATCCCGTCACCGTGCCGCTGACTGATTCCGGCCAGGCCGGTCCGTCGGACGCGCCGCGCCCCGAGGACCTCGGCGGCCAGAACGCCGCTGACGCCCAGGCCGACGCTTCTTCGCCCGCGGACTCGCGCGGCGGCATCATCCGTCTCGGCCTGCTCGTCCTCGGGACGCTCGCGCTGCTCCTGCTGCCGGCCCTCCTCCGGGTGATTCGGCGGATGCTGCGGCGCCGGGGCCTTCTGTCGGGGCAGAGCGGGGCCGTGGAGGCGTGGCGTGAGGTCAGCGACACGGCGGTGGACCATGGCGTCTTCGTGCGGGAGACCGAGACGCCGCGCGAGCTCGCCGCCCGGCTACGGGTTTTCATCGGCTCGGTAGGCGGCGCCGAGAGCGTCACGGAGGGCGCCGGTCCGGGCGGGGGAGCCCCGGCCGAGGCCCTCGACCGGCTCCTCGTGGGAGCGGAGCGCAGCCACTACGGGCGACCGGGTGACGACGCGCAGTCCGCGCGGGCGGCGGAACGCGTGGCCGACCTCGACGTGGTGCTCCGCGGCATCCATTCGGTGTCGGGCCGGCGCCTGCGGGTGCGGGCGACGCTGCTGCCGGCATCGCTCTGGCGCCCCGCCGATCGACGAATCGGACGCCCAGCCGTGAACGCGTAGAATATTTTCTCGTGAGTAGATTCAAGAAGACCCCGTACAAGGTCGATGTGCGCGACCTGATCAACCGCCCGGGCACCATGCACGAACGGCACCTCGAAATCGTCGTGCCGGGAGACCTCGGCGAGAGCCTGGTCGCCGTGAAGGCCGGCTCCACCGTGATCGCGAACCTGCGCCTCGAAACCCTGCACGAGGGCATCCTCGTGTCGGCCCAGGTGTCCGGAATAGCCGCCGGAGAGTGCGGCAGATGCCTCATCGACGTCGAATTGCCGGTCCAGGTCGAGTTTCACGAGCTTTTCGCGTACTCTCTACACGAAGCTTATGAAAGTGAAGTTCAAGATGACCACGTGGATCTTGAACCTCTGATCAGGGATGCGGTGGTGTTGTCACTGCCGTTCCAGCCGGTTTGCCGGCCGGATTGCCCAGGTCTCGACCCCGAGACCGGTGAACGGCTTGCCGAGGCCCCTGAGTTCCTACCCGAAGAAAAGCGCGATCCCCGGTGGGCCGCGCTCATGGAATTCCAAGCTTCCGAAAGCAGCGGCACGGATGAAGACATCCAGGCTGAAACGGATAGAGAAGAGAAGTAGTCATGGCAGTCCCGAAGCGCAAGCAATCACGCTCCAACACCCGTTCACGTCGTTCCTGCTGGAAGGCCGAGGCTCCCACCCTGGTCAAGACCATGGAAAACGGCAAAGTTGTCTACAGCCTGCCGCACCGCGCCAAGGTCGTCACCGACGCCGCCGGCACGGCGCTGTTCATGGAATACAAGGGCCGCAAGGTCGCCGACGTTTAGTCTCGTTGTGCTCGAACGTCTGATGCCGCGCCGACGGATGCTGGGAGCCCCGATTCAGGGACCTGGTCCGTCGAGTCGCGGCATCAGTGTTTGTCGGCATCTGCCTCGCGGGCACTCCCTGAGTCAGCACTCGTGAGCGTCGAACCCGAGGTCTCGTCTTTGCTGACGACGCTCGGCGTGCAGATCGACCCGGCCTTGCTTGAGCTCTCTCTCACCCACCGCTCGTACGCGTACGAGCACGGCGGCATACCCAACAATGAGCGCCTCGAATTTCTCGGTGACTCGATCCTGGGGCAGGCCGTGACGGTCATGCTCTATCGGGAGTACCCGCAGCTCGACGAGGGTGACCTTGCCAAGCGCCGGGCCAGTCTGGTGTCGAGCGTTGCCCTGGCGGGCATCGCGCGCGGCATCGGCTTGGGTGAGTACGTTCGCCTCGGCCGCGGCGAGATCCTCACCAACGGGCGCGACAAGTCGTCGATCCTCGCCGACACCGTCGAGGCGCTCATCGGAGCGGTCTACCTCGACTCCGGCGGAGAGACGGCGACGGCGCTCGTCCTGCGCCTGATCGAGCCGCTCCTCCGTGACCCAGGGCACTTCGGAGTATCCATGGACCCCAAGACGAGCCTGCAGGAAGCCGCGGCTCGCCTGGGAACCGGGGTTCCCGTGTATTCCATCGCGGAAAGCGGACCCGATCACTCCAAGATCTTCATCGCCACCGTCACGGTGGGTGACGTCAGTGCGGTCGGCGAGGGCACGAGCAAGAAGCACGCCGAGATGGCCGCCGCGCTCGACGCCTGGACGCGCCTCAGCACTCCCTGAGCTGCTGTCAGGCCGTGTCGCTGAAAGGCTCGCATGCCCGAACTTCCTGAAGTGGAGGTCGTTCGCGCCGGCCTGGCGCCGGCCGTAACCGGCGCCGTGATCGCCGGCGTCGAGGTCTTCGAGCCACGATCCCTGCGTCGCCATGACTCCGCGAGCGGGCAGTTCGCCGACCTGTTGCAGAGCCGGGTTGCGCTCGCCGCCGTCCGCCGGGGTAAGTTCCTCTGGCTGCCGCTGGATTCCGGGCGCGCCCTGGTCGTGCACCTCGGAATGAGTGGTCAGGTGCTGCTGCGCAGCCCTGGATCGGACACGGACCGGCACCTGCGCATCCGTTTGCAGATCGAGCACCCGGAACACGGCGAGCTGTGGGTCAACTTCGTCGACCAGCGCATCTTCGGCGGTATGGCCGTGGACTCGATGCAGCCCACCCGCGACGGGCTGACGGCCGGGTACTCCGGGCTCGCAGGCGGCGCGACCGGGGCGGACGGGCTGGCCGGGTCAGGCCTGGACTGGTCGGGGCTGATCCCGTCGCAGGTGGCGCACATCGCGCGCGACCCGCTGGATCCGGGCTTCTCGGCGCCGCTCCTCCTGGCTGCCCTGGCCCGCAAGAAGACCGGGATCAAGCGCGCCCTGCTCGACCAGACTCTGATCAGCGGCATTGGGAACATCTACGCCGACGAGGCCCTCTTCGAGGCCCGGGTGCACTACGAGCAGCCGGCAGACTCCCTGTCGCCCGCGCACGGGCGGGCGCTGCTCGGCGCGGTCCGCAGCATCCTGAACCGGGCCCTGGCCGAGGGCGGCACCAGTTTCGATGCGCAATACGTGAACGTGAATGGTCAGTCCGGGTATTTTTCGCACAGCCTCAACGCCTACGGCCGGCAGGGTCTGCCGTGCCCCCGCTGCGGCACACTGCTCGTGCGGCAGCAGTTTATGAACCGCAGTTCACACCTCTGCCCGCGCTGCCAACGGCTGCGCTGAGGATCGCCGACCGCGGGAAAACTGTCTATTGAACACGAATACGAAACTTCGCCCGAGGAGCTGATGCCGCCGAGGTTGCGGAGTTCGTTGCGAGGGTGCCCTGGCAGGCGGCGATCGCCCGCGCGGTCACCGCCGACAAGCTCACCGAAGCCCTGACCCTGCTTCTCGTCGAGGCGTCGACGGTGAACACTAGCCAGGTCGTCAGACTCGCGCGGCGCATGCGCGACCGCCTCGACGAGGCCGGCAAAAGCCGCGTGGGCCACACGCATGCAGGACGACCCCCGCACCACGGACCAGATCGCCGCCGATGCCCGCGTGCACACTCGGGGCTCGGGGATTCAGGGCTCGGCAGGCTCGAGGGCCGGAGGGCCGCAGGGCCGGGTCAGAGGGCGTCGCGGCGCCAGGCTCCCTCGTAACCGAGCGGCACGAAACCGATGACCTCGTTGACCGTGAGCATGTGCCGGTTCTCCTCAGCGTTATAGGTCAACACCGACGGATGCCCGGGGCGCTCCGCCGCGAGCAGCTCGAGGTTTGCCACCTTCAGCAGCATCCCCAACCGGCGGCCGCGGTGCTCGCGCAGCACCAGCGTGTCCTCCTGACTGACCGCGCGGCGGGACTCCACCGGCACCTCCAGCTCGGTGAATCCCACGAGGTGGCCGCTCGGGCCATGCAGCACCGCCGAGGTCAGCGCCGTGCGCCTGCCGGCGGCAGCCTTCTGCTCCTTCTGCATGACACGCTCGGGCGTCCAGAGCTGCTCCGGTTCGGCCAGGCCGGCGCTCGGGGCATCCGTACTCATGCGCGTGTAGAGCACCGCCAGATCGGGCACCCAGTCCGGCGGGGTGCGATCGACCCACTGCAGCACTGAATAGTCCGGACCCGCATATCCGGCGGCGGCGTCGCGCAGGCGGCGGAGCTGCGTGGGATCCACCGGCAGGGTAAGCCGGCTGGCGCGCGCGACCTGCTCGAGGAGGTAGCCGCGGCCCTGAAGGAACCGAACCTCGGGGTTGCCGAGCGGAACCGAACCGAACCCGGTGGGGGAGTGGAGGCGCTCACCCGGCGCTGTCGGTGATGGAGCGTAGACGATCTGCACGCTGCGGCCCTCGGAGTGCGCGATCGCCTCGAGCCGGGCAGTGAGGGCTGAGCCGATGCCTCGCCGTCGGTACTCGGGAAGCACTTCCACGGCCAACCACGCGTGCTCGGCGGAATCCTCCGAAAGAGTCTCGTAGTGACCGCGCCCGACAATGCGTCCCTTGGACCGGGCCACGAAGAGGCGCTTGGGCTCCCACGCCTGCTTGAGCCAGCCCGGCAGGAGCTCCTTGGCGGTCAGCTCCAGGTCGGTGGTGCCGTACGCCTCGGCCTCGACCGTGTTGCGCACCCCGTTCGCCGCCTCGAAATCGGCCCAGCCGGGAGCGTGCGGCGCGGCGGGAATGGCGAGTTCGTCGATCTCGAAGCTGAAGGTCCCCATGATCGGCCAGCGTAGCGCTGCCCCGCCGCCCGGGCTCGGCCCCAGCCCCGAACCAATTCGACGGATGAAGCAGGAGAGCCGAGATTTTGCTCAAACCCGGCCCGAGACATCCGTCTCCGCTTCACATCGGCAAAATCCCCGTCGAATTCGTCGGGGACCGCACCTACCGCCGGGGACCGCGCCTACCGGGCGGTGGCGGCTGTATCCGGTACCGTTGCTGGGGGCGGCGCGCCGGGCGGCCGCGACCCGAGTCAGCGACGAAAGGGGGCGAAACCGTGTATCTGAAGAGCCTCACCCTCAAAGGCTTCAAATCCTTCGCCCACCCCACCACGTTCGCCTTCGAACCCGGCGTCACCTGTGTGGTCGGGCCCAACGGCTCGGGCAAGTCCAACGTCGTCGACGCACTCGCCTGGGTGATGGGCGAGCAGGGCGCGAAGACCCTTCGCGGCGGCAAGATGGAAGACGTCATTTTCGCCGGCACGTCCACCAAGGGCCCGCTCGGGCGGGCTGCCGTGACGCTGACCATCGACAACACGGATGGCGCGCTGCCGATCGACTACACCGAGGTCACCATCTCCCGCACCCTCTTTCGCAACGGCGCGAGTGAGTATGCGATCAACGGGCGCACCTGCCGCCTGCTCGACGTGCAGGAGCTGCTCAGCGACTCCGGCCTCGGCCGGGAGATGCACGTGATCGTGGGGCAGGGGCAGCTCGACGCCGTGCTGCGTGCCAGCCCCGAGGAGCGCCGCGGCTTCATCGAGGAGGCCGCCGGCATTCTCAAGCACCGTCGGCGCAAGGAGAAGACCCTCCGCAAGCTCGACGGCATGCAGGCCAACCTCACCCGGCTCAGCGACCTGGCCGGGGAGATCCGTCGGCAGCTCAAACCGCTCGGACGCCAGGCCGACATCGCCCGCGAGGCGCAGACCATCGCCGCCGTCGCCCGCGACGCCCGGGCCCGGCTCCTCGCCGACGACGTGGTCACGCTGCGTATCGCGCTCGACGCGCACGGCCGCACCGAGAGCGAGCGGCACGCCGAACGGCTCGTGCTGACCGAACAGCTCGAGACCCGGCAGCGGCGCCTGCGCCGACTCGAGCACGAGCAGATCGGCGACGCCGTCGACCAGGCCCGGCGCACGAACTTCGGCCTGGAATCCGTGCAGGAGCGCCTGCGCGGCCTCTACACCCTCGCCAACCAGCGGCTGGCCCTGCTCGGCTCGCAGGCCGAGTCCGTGGACGCCGGCCCCAGGGTGACCACGGCGATGCTGACGGATGCCGCCGCCGAGATCGACGCGCTGCGCAGCCGCATCGACGTGGCCGACTCCACCGGGGCTGCCGCCCGCGCGGCCACCGAGAAGGCCCGGGGCCGGCTCGACGCCCTCGACGAACAGATCGCCGCCCAGGCCGTGCTGGTCTCCCGGCACGACCTTCACCTCTCCCAGCTGACCGGGCAGGCCGAGACCGCCGCGGGCCGCCTGGCCTCCGTGCGCGGCGAGGTGCTGCGGCAGCAGAACGCCCTCAATGCCGCCCGTGGCCGGGTCGACACGGCGGAGGCACACCTCGCCGGACTCGCCGCTGACGCGGCGGCGCTCGACGCGGCCGCCGTCGACGCCGGCGAGAGCCACCCGGCCGAGGCCGCCGCCGCGGCCCGGTCCGCCGTCGCCCAGGCAGAGGTCGAGGTCGAACGCCTGCGCGACGAACTGCACCTCAGCGAACGCGAACGGGACGCCCTCGCCGCCCGCGCGGGGGCACTGAGCCTCGCCCTGGACCAGAAGGACGGCTCGGCGGCGCTGCTCGCTGCGGCGCCGGCGGGCATCCGTGGTCTGGTGGCCGAACACGTGCGCGTGCGGCCCGGCTACGAGGCCGCCATCGCCGCCGCCCTCGGCTCCCTCGCCGACGCCGTGCTCGCCGACACCCGGAGCGCGGCCGTCGACGCCATCGTGCGCGCCCGCGCCGACGATCTCGGCCGGGTCGATCTGATCGTGGCCGGCACGATCGACGCCGACGCGCCCGGTACCGGCACGACGGATGCCCTCGCACCCGGCACCCTGCCCGACCTCGCCGTGCAGCCCGGGCTGCTCTGGGCCGAATCGGTGATCGACGCTCCACCCGGGGTGCTCGGCCTGCTCCGGCGTACGGCGATCGCCGACGACCTCGATGCCGCCCGAGCCGCCGTGGACCGATTCGGATCCCGATCCGAGGAAGTGGAGACCGTTGGCGTGGAGACCGCCGCGTGCGCAGCCCTCCCGATCACCGTCATCACCCGGGCCGGAGACGTACTCAGCGACACCGTGCTGTGCGGTGGTTCCGGGGCCCGGCGCAGCCGCCTCGAGCTCATCGCCGACCGCGGTGCGGCCGCCGACTCGCTCGCAGCGGTGCGCACCCGGCTCGAGCAGGTCGTTGCCGACCTCGCCGAGGCCCGCGTCATGCTGTCCACCCGCAAGACCCAGGCCCAGGCGGCCGCCGCCCGGGTGCGGGCGTGCGAGTCCCGCACGACCGTGCAGGCCGAGAAGACCAACCGGGCCACTGTGCAGCTCGAGGCGGCCACCGCCGAACTGAGTCGGCTCTCCGCCGCCCTCCTGCTGCAGGCCGAAACCGTCGCCGCCCGCGAGGCCGAAAGCGAGACGGCCCACACCGCGCGGGACGAACAGCGCGCCCGGCCGCGCCCGGTGCCGGATACCGGGCCTCGCGACGCGCTCGTCGCCGCCCTCGAGGTCGCGCGCGAAGCCGAGGTCGAGGCCCGGCTCCAGGTTGAGACCGCCCGTGAACGCGTGCGCGCCGGGCAGGCGCGGGCCGACGCGCTCGCGAAACAGCAGACTGCCGCGCGGGCGGCGGCCGAGGAGGCAGCCCGGCGTGCGGTCATCCGTCGCCGTCAGGTGGATGCCGCCAGCCGGGTGGCCGAGGCGCTCCCGCTGGTGCTTGCCTCGGTCGACGCCTCCGTCAGCGAGGCCAGGCAGCGCCTGGCCACCGCCGAGGCGGAGCGCAGCAGCCAGAACGAGGAAATCGCGGCGCTGCGCCGGGAGGACAGCACCCTGCGCGCCCGGTTGCAGGCTGTCACCGAGACCGTGCACGGCCTGGAACTGGCCATCTACGAGAAGAAGCTGCACCTGTCCGGGCTGCTCGAGCGCGCCGTCAGCGACCTCGGTCTGACCGAAGACGTGCTCGTGGCCGAGTACGGGCCCGACCAGCCGATCCCGGGCGCCGTCCAGAACAGCGCAGACCCGACCGCCGAACCCGTCCGCTTCGACCGGGACGAGCAACAGCGCCGCCTCACCGTCGCCGAACGCCGCTACGCCCAGCTCGGCCGAGTGAACCCGCTGGCCCTCGAGGAGTTTGCCGCGCTCGAGCAGCGGCACCGCTTCCTCACTGAGCAGCTCACCGACCTCACCAACACGCGCCGCGACCTGCTCACCATCATCGAGGAGATCGACGAGAAGATGGGTGCCATCTTCGGCAGCGCCTTCGACGACACCCAGGCGGCGTTCGCCGAGGTGTTCCCGGTGCTGTTCCCGGGCGGGAGCGGCAGCATCCGTCTCACCGATCCCGACAGCCTGCTCACGACCGGCATCGAGGTTTCGGTCAAGCCCGCCGGCAAGAAGATCGAGCGGCTCTCACTGCTGTCAGGCGGGGAGCGCTCGCTCGCCGCCGTGGCCCTGCTGATCGCCATCTTCAAGGCCCGCCCGAGTCCGTTCTACATTATGGACGAGGTCGAGGCTGCCCTCGACGACGCCAACCTCGGCCGGCTGCTGACTATCTTCGAGGACCTGCGCACCACCAGCCAGCTCATCGTGATCACCCACCAGAAACGCACGATGGAGATCGCGGATGCCCTTTACGGCGTCTCGATGCGCCTCGATGGGGTCTCGGCCGTGGTCGGGCAGCGCATCGCGAAGGACGACGAGCAGGCATCCTGACACGTCGCCGCTGATCGCCGCTGATCGCCGCTGACGAGTGAAGAGTGCTAGCGCAGCGCGGCCAGGAGTCGCGCGCAGGCCTCGTCGACCCGGCGGCAGGCCATGCTGCAGGTGTGCCAGCCCGGATGCAGCCGGGCCATGTTCTCGCAGGCCGCGATCGATGCCCGGGCGGCCTCGCGGCAGGTTTCCAGCAGCGCGATGGTCGTCAGAGCGTCCTTCCGCGCATGCCAGGACAGCAGCCGGCTCGTCGACGAGCACACCTCGATGCAGTCCAGGTCGGCGAGGAAGCAGCGGGTGATGTCGCCGTTGCCCTCGATGCGGAGGCAGGCGTCCGCGCAGTCCTCGCTCACCGTCACGAGCGCGTCGCACGCCGCGATGCACCGGTTGATCCCGGTGCGCACACTGTCGGGCCCTGTGCTGACTGCCATGCCGACACCCTAGACCGGGTCCGGGCGGCTGTCGGGGGCTTGCGCATTCCTGCTCGGTTACGGGTGGTCGTTCCAGGACCGAAAGTCCCTCAGAACAGCACCCTCACACCGGGCTGATCGTCTCCGGCGTGTCCGGTCGCTGCACATCGACGAAGCCGAGGGCAACGGTCGGCTCCGGCCGCGCGGACGCCAGCGCACGCATCAGGGCGGCGACCGCCGCCGGGCCGTGCGGGAAGGAGGTGCCGTGGACGATGCCGACACCAGCGGGTGAGGTCTGGGCCGCCACCCAGCATTCTGCCGGGTCGAGTCGCTCGTGTGACGGCACGAGTCGCACGAACGAGCCTTATCGGGGCGGTGCCGCACCCGGTCCGCATTATCGGTTCGGGGGCCCTTCGCTCGGTACGCGCCGGCTGCGCCGCTTCGCGCGAAGCACACCTGGGGCGCAGCGGCGCAGGTACCGCGCGAGCCATAGGCTGTAGTCATGGCAGAACGCACCCCCTGGTCTCTCTCCGGCGCACTGCGCGGCATGTTCGCGAAGAAGCTCATCGACGCCGAGACGTGGGAAGACCTCGAAGACGCGCTCATCCAGGCCGACTTCGGTCCCAGCATCACCGAGGCGATCGTGGCCGACCTGCGGGCCAAGGTCGCCAGGTACAACACGACCGACCCGGCCGACCTGCAACGGATGCTGCGCGAAGGCCTCGAGGAACGGCTCTCCAAGCTCGACTCCACCCTCAACCTCAGCGCGCGGCCTGCCGTCGTGCTCGTCGTCGGCGTCAACGGCGTCGGCAAGACCACCACGATCGGCAAATTCGCGAAGTTCCTGCGCACCTACAACCGCAGCGTGCTGATCGGGGCGGCCGACACGTTCCGCGCGGCCGCTGTGGAACAGCTGGCCACCTGGGCCGAACGTGCCGGCGCCGACATCGTGCGGCCGCAGGCCCACGGCCAGGACCCGGCATCCGTCGCCTTCCAGACCGTCGAGCGGGCCATGCAAGACGGCACGGAGATCGTGATCATCGACACCGCCGGGCGGCTGCAGACCAAGGGCGGCCTGATGGACGAACTCACCAAGATCCGCAAGGTGATCGAGAAGCAGACCCCGATCGCCGAGGTGCTCCTCGTGCTCGACGCGACGACCGGCCAGAACGGCCTGGCCCAGGCCGAGGCCTTTATCCAGCATGCCGGCGTGACCGGGCTCGTTCTCACCAAACTGGACGGATCCGCCAAGGGCGGCTTCGTGCTCGCCGTGCAGGAGAAGACCGGCATCCCCATCAAGCTCGTGGGCCAGGGCGAGGGCATCAATGACCTCACCGGTTTCACGCCGCACGTTTTCGCACAAAAACTCGTCGGATAGGACAGTCATGACCATCGAACACGATTTCTTCGGAATTCTCGGCAGTGACGACGCTGCAGAGGTCTACTGGTCGGATTCGGCCGAGCTGGGCGACCAGGACGTGCAGATCGACCTCAGCTCCCCTGACGAGGAGTCCGTCTCGGCCGAAGCGCTCGACATTGCGGCGGCCATGGTCAACGACATCGAGGAACTCGATTCGCAGGCCCGCGAATCGCTCGTGGCCGACCTCAGCAAGGAGGGCTCGGTGACGGGCGCCTACATCACGACCGAACTCGACGAAATGGATCCCGAGGTTCTCGACGACGCCCTGATCTGGGATTCGGGCGACAAGCAGATCGATTTTCTGCGCTCCATCCAGCTGCAGCGGATCGGCTTCCACCCGCATCATTTCCGCAGCGAGGAGCACTTCGCGGTGCTCGAGTACTCGATCAGCCCCGATGACACCGACGCCCTGCTCGTGGTCACGATCGACGTGCACGGCGACCCCGTGCTGATCGCCGTCGAGCAGTAGCGCCGCTGTCCGGTCGGACGTCGGCGCTCCCTACTGGATGGTGCCCTTGGCCGGGTCGCCGAACGGCACGTTCTGCAGCACCGTGACGTCCGTGGCGGCGGCCAGTGCGTCATCCGTGAGCGCACCAAGCTCGGTGATTCCCGCGCCGGTCGCGTGCACCGCGAGGTCGGCGGCGCTGGCCCAGCGCTCGACCATGACCACCAGGTCACCGTCGGTGTGCGCGGCATACAGTTCGCAGCCGGGCTCGGCGTGCACCGTGGGGGAGACCACGGCGAACGCGTCCAAAATCTCCTGGCTGCGACCGGGCTTCGGGGTGAGTACGGCGACGACGACAACGGACATGCTGACTCCTGACTTCGGATGCGGTTTGCGCACCCGAACAACCGTAGGCTCCGCGACCGGTTAAACTAAACGCATCATGGCTACTTTTGGAAACCTCTCAGATCGCCTGGCCGAGACGTTCAAGAATCTCCGCACCAAGGGCAAGCTCAGCGCGGCGGATGTCGACGGCACCGTTCGCGAGATCCGGCGCGCGCTGCTCGACGCCGACGTTGCCCTCGAGGTGGTCAAGGACTTCACCGGCAAGGTGCGCGAGCGTGCCCTCGGCGACGAGGTCAGCACGGCGCTGAACCCGGCCCAGCAGGTCGTTAAGATCGTCAACGAGGAGCTCGTCGAGATCCTCGGCGGTCAGCAGCGCCGACTCGAATTCGCCAAGAAGCCGCCGACCATCATCATGCTCGCCGGCCTCCAGGGTGCCGGTAAGACCACTCTTGCCGGCAAGCTCGCCAAGTGGCTCGCCAAAGACGGCCACACCCCGATCCTGGTCGCAGCCGACCTGCAGCGCCCCAACGCGGTCACCCAGCTCGAGGTCGTCGGCGCCCAGGCGGGCGTGCCCGTCTACGCGCCCGAGCCCGGCAACGGCGTCGGCAACCCGGTCAAGGTCGCCCGCGACGGCGTCAAGTACGCCCAACAGAAGATGCACGACGTGGTCATCGTCGACACCGCCGGACGCCTCGGCGTCGACGCGGAGATGATGAAGCAGGCCGCGGACATCCGCACGGCCATCGACCCCGACGAAGTGCTCTTCGTGATCGACGCCATGATCGGCCAGGATGCCGTGGCCACCGCCAAGGCGTTCCAGGACAGCGTCGACTTCACCGGCGTGGTGCTCTCCAAACTCGACGGTGACGCGCGAGGCGGTGCGGCCCTGTCGGTGGCCTCGATCACCGGCCGCCCCATCATGTTCGCGTCGACCGGTGAGAGCCTCGACGACTTCGAGCCGTTCCACCCCGACCGCATGGCCAGCCGCATCCTCGACCTCGGTGACATCCTTACCCTGATCGAGCAGGCGCAGGGTGCCTTCGACGAAGACGAAGCGCGCAAGATGGCGGAGAAGTTCTCCACCGACAGTTTCACCCTCGACGACTTCCTCGGCCAGATGCAGCAGCTGCGCAACATGGGTTCGATCAAGAAGATGATGAGCATGCTCCCGGGCGCCGGCGCCATGAAGCAGCAGCTCGAGAACTTCGACGAGCGCGAGATCGTGCGCACGGAGGCCATCATCCAGTCGATGACCAAGGCCGAGCGCACCACCCCGAAGCTGTTGAACGGATCCCGCCGGCTGCGCATAGCCCGCGGCGCCGGCTCGACCGTGACCGAGGTCAACCAGCTCGTGTCCCGGTTCGAGCAGGCCGCCAAGATGATGAAGACGGTTGCCAAGGGCGGCATGCCCAACATCCCCGGAATGGGCCCGGTCCCCGGCGGCATGGGCGGCGGCGGCCGTGGCAAGCCACAGCCCAAGAAGAAGGGCTCGAAGTCGGGCAACCCGGCCAAGCGCGCGGCGGAGAACATGGCGATCGCGTCCGGTGAGAGGCCCGCTGGCGCGGGCCCCGGTGCGGGCGGCGGCACGGGCTTCGGCCTCGGCGGCGCCGGGAAGGCCGGCGGTCCCACCGAAGACGAGATGGCCGCCCTGCAGAAGATGCTCGGCCGGTGACACTTCGCCGCAAACGCTGAGCCGCTGACTGGGCTGCGGATGCGCCCGGCCGCCGGTTTAGGATGAGCGCATGACCTCCTCCACGCCGACTTCCACGCCGTCCTCCACGGCCGGCCGGGTACGTATCGGTGTGCAAATCGCCCCGCAGCACGCCCTCTATCCGAAGATCCGGGTGACCGTGGCGGAGGTCGAGGCCCTGGGCACGGACATCGCGTTCGACTGGGACCACTTCTTTCCGCTCTCCGGCGAGAAGAACGGCCTCCACTTCGAGTCCTGGACGCTCCTCGCGGCCTGGGCGGAGCAGACCTCCACCATCGAGCTGGGCGCGCTGGTCAACTGCAACGGCTACCGCAACCCCGACCTGCAGGCCGACATGGCGCGCACCATCGACCACATCAGCGGCGGCCGGTTCATCTTCGGCACCGGCTCCGGCTGGTTCGAGCGCGACTACGACGAGTACGGCTTCGAGTTCGGCACCGCGGGCACCCGCCTGGACGCCCTCGAGGCCGACCTCCCGCGGATCGAGGCGCGCTGGGCGAAGCTGAACCCGCCGCCCCTGCGCGACATCCCGGTGCTGATCGGCGGCGGGGGCGAGAAGAAGACCCTCCGAATCGTGGCGAGACATGCGGACATCTGGCATTCGTTTTCCACTCCGGCGGTGCTCGAGCACAAGCTCGGCGTGCTCTCGAAGTGGTGTGACACGGTGGGCCGGGACCTCTCCGAGATCGAGATCTCGACCGAACTGCGGTCCCGCACCGTGACCGAGGCCGACGAGCTCTATGACCTTGGCGCCCGCCTGTTCACCCTTGGGCTGTCCGGCCCGCACTACGACCTGGCCTCGCTCACTGACTGGCTCGCCTGGCGCGACCAAAAAAACGCGCTCGAGACGGGCTGCGCCCGAGATGCGTGAGTCCTTATCGAGTGGTGGTAACGCTCCCGGAACGCACTCACGGCCCGTGTCACGGTCCGCTGCCTGCCTGCCTGAGTCGACATCACGAACACCCGGCTCGGAACCCCCAAGCCGCGATCCCGCATCGTCCGCGGCCATGAGGGCTCACTCAGCTATGCGGGGAGGCCCGTGCGGAGTTCGCTGGTCAGCGCCTTCACGACGGCAGGCAGGCTGCCGCCGTGCGCCTCGGCGACCCGCAGCTGCCGCTGGTAGCTCGCACCCCCGGTGATGATCCGGTTCAGGCTCTGCAGCTCGCCCAGGCAGCCCAGTCGCTCGGCGACGGGGGAGAGGATGCCGATCAGCCGGCGCACATCGTCGGTCACCAGGCTTTCGGCGCCCGCGGCATCCGTGATGATCTCGGCGTCCAGGCCGTAGCGAGCGGCCCGCCATTTGTTCTCGCGAACGAACCACGGCTGCATCGACCCGACCGTCTCGCCGGCGTCGAGACGCCCCGACATCCAGTCGACCAGGCACTGGATGAACGCGGCGATGGCGCCGAGTTCCTCCGTCGTGGACACGCCGTCGCAGGCGCGCACCTCGATGGTTCCCCATCGCGGCGACGGACGGATGTCCCAGCGCACCTCGGTCTCATCCTCAATCACCCCGGTGGCGGTCATATCGGCCACGTAGCGCTCCCAGGCCTCCCAGTCGTGCAGGATCCACGGCAGGCCGGCGGTGGGCAACTGCTGGAACATGAGAGCGCGGTTGGAGGCGTAGCCGGTGTTCACGCCGGCCCAGAACGGGCTCGACGCCGACAGGGCCTGCAGGTGCGGCAGGTAGCCGAGCAGGCCGTTCAAAATCGGGATGACCTTGGCCTTGTCCTCGATCCCCACATGCACGTGGATGCCCCAGATCATCATGTTGCGGCCCCACCACTGGGTGCGGTCGATCAACCGGTGGTAGCGGGCCTTGTCCGTGACCTTCTGGTCGAACCACTGGCTGAACGGATGCGACCCGCTACAGATGAGTTCGACGCCCCGCGGATCCGTGATGGCGCGCACCTCGTCAACCTGGGCGGCGACATCCGTGACGGCGCCCGCAACTGTACGGTGCACCCCCGACACGAGTTCGACTGTGTTCAGAAGCAATTCCCCGGTGATGTGCGGATGCGGCGTGCCGTCGCGCGCGGCCAGAGCCGTCAGCACCTCATCTGCCAGGCAGACCAGGTCACCCGACTCGCGATCGACGAGGGCGAGTTCCCACTCGATGCCAATGGTGGACCGTAACGACCGGGCAAATTCGATCCCCATGCGCGGTCCTTCCGATCCTGGTTCAACCCTACGAGCGCGGGTGTGTGACAATCCTGACACCGATTGGCGAAGCGGCGCTCCAGCCGGCCGCGAGTCCGGTGATGACCGCGCCGCCCAGCCGGTCGATTATCAGAAAGTCGTCGATGTCTGACAGAATCATTAGTCGAGTTCTCTTGCGTCCGACCCTCTACTCAGGCGCAGGAAAAAACCTTATTGAGCTTGTGCCGAGTGTGCCCCCACGCTCACGGCCCTCAGTTCGCCAAAAATCAAATACACAGGAGAATTGTGGCTGTCAAAATTCGTTTGAAGCGCATGGGCAAGATCCGTGCACCGTACTACCGCATCGTCGTTGCCGACGCGCGCACCAAGCGCGATGGTCGTGTCATCGAAGAGATCGGCGTCTACCACCCCACGCAGGAGCCCTCCGTCATCGAGGTCAAGTCCGAGCGTGCCCTGTACTGGCTGGGCGTTGGAGCACAGCCGACAGAGCAGGTTGAGGCTCTCCTCAAGCTGACCGGCGACTGGGGCATCTTCAAGGGTGACAAGAACGCCGTCAGTACCGTGAAGTTCAAGGAGCCGAAGGCTCCGTTCGTCGCCGACGAGAAGAAGAAGCCGGTTCTGAAGCCGAAGGCCGACAAGCCTGTGGCCAAGGAAGAGGCACCCAAGGAGACCGAGGCTGCCGCGGAGGCAACCGAAGAGGACAAGGCGTAATTTTGCTCGCTCCCGCGCTTGAGCACCTCGTCAAGGGGATCGTTGATCACCCGGACGATGTGCATGTTGTGACCCAGACGTCCCCTCGGGGCGAGGTTCTTGAGGTTCGTGTGAGCCCCGAGGACCTCGGCCGCGTGATCGGGCGTTCCGGGCGCACCGCCAAGGCACTGCGCACCCTCGTGGCCGCGCTGGCCGACGGCCGCCGCGTGCGCGTTGACGTCGTCGACACCGATTACTGAACTGGTAAATGAGTAGTTGGATATGAGTTCGGTGAACGACAGTACGACTCCGCGCAGCCAGTTGAGGGTGGGGCGCCTGACCAAGGCGCACGGCCTCAAGGGAGCGATCAAGCTGGAATTGTTCACGGATGACCCGGGGCGTCGTTTCGTCCCGGGCGCCGTGTTCACGCTGCAGGTCCCCACGGGTTCACCCTGGCACGGCAAGAAAATCGAGCTCGTCGAGCTCCGCTGGTACAACCAGCACGCGGTCGGCTTCTTCAAGGATGTCCCCGACCGCGAAGCGGCCGAAGCCCTGGCCAAAGCGATCCTCTGGATCGACCAGGACGACGCGGAACAGTCCGGCGAAGAAGACGCCTGGTACGACCACCAGCTGATCGGCCTCTCCGTCGTGCGCGACGGCGTCCAGATCGGAACCATCGCGCGGCTGGAGCACCTTCCCGCGCAGGACCTGTTGATCGTGAAGACCCCCGCCGCCGAGGTCATGATCCCCTTCGTGAAGGCCATCGTGCCCTCCGTCGACATCGCGACCGGCATCGTCACCATCACCCCGCCTCCCGGCTTGCTCGAAGAGCTCCCGGAGGAACCGGACGACGACGATGACAACGCCGTCGATGACAACGTCGGCAATAGTGACAACACCGCAGCCACGGCTGCCCCCGAAACTGGATCAGAACCCCAGGCCGAGATCGACGGAGCCCCCGGCCGGAGCTGAAACACGTCCTCGGGGAGAGGCGCGCCGCGCCCGACCGTCTCCCCACCTCGTCACGACGCGGCAGACCTCTTATAGGAGCACCGTCGCATGTCGTACGTTAAACCGAGCCAACTCATCGATGACATTACTCACTCCGGTGTGCTTAAAACGCAATTGACCCTGGGGCAAATGGCGATGCGGGGGGTGCTGGCCGGGGCGATTCTCGGAGCGGCCACGACCGTCGCCTTAACCGCCACGGCTCAGACCGGCCTGCCCATCGTCGGGGCCGTGCTCTTCCCGGTCGGCTTCGCGATGATCCTGTTGTTGGGTCTCGAGCTGGTCACCGGTAGCTTCGCTCTTGTCCCGCTTGCGATCATGGAAAGGCGCACGACGGTCACCCGGGGACTCAGGAACTTCTTCGTGGTCATTCTCGCCCACCTCTTCGGGGCCGGACTGTACGCCGTCCTCTACACGACGTCGATCACGTATCTGGGCACGGACATGTCCGACCCGATGGTCCAGGCCATCATCGACCTCGCCGAGCACAAGGTGCTGCCCTACGAGGCGGTCGGTGCCGGCGGCATCCTTGTCGTGATCATCAAGGCCATGCTCTGCAACTGGATGGTCGCCATCGGCACCATCATGTTCTACACGTCCACGTCCACGGCGGGCAAGGTCCTCGCGATGTGGCTGCCTGTGACGACCTTCTTCAGCCTCGGCCTCGAGCACGCTATCGTCAACATGTTCGCCATTCCGGCCGGCATCATGCTCGGCGCCGACGTCACGGTTGGCCAATGGTGGGTATGGAACCAGGCCCCGGTTCTCCTCGGCAACGTCCTCGGGGCCATCCTCTTCACCGCGCTGCCCATCTACTTCTCGCACCGCACCCATGTGAACCGCGCCCCGGCATCCGGTGACGCAGGCGACGTCGACGCGGAGGTGGCCGCCGAGACGACCGAGCATGCCGAACCGACGCTCGTTCGCTCGTAGACTGCTCCCGTGCGTATCGACATCATCACGATCTTTCCGGAGTTCTTCTCCGTCCTCGACGTCTCCCTGGTCGGCAAGGCCCGGCAATCGGGGCTGATCGACCTTCGGGTGCACAACCTGCGCGACCACACCCACGACCGGCACCACTCCGTCGACGACACGCCCTACGGCGGCGGCGCCGGCATGGTGATGAAGCCGGAGCCATGGGGTGACGCGATCGACGCGATCCTCACCGACGTGCACCCGGGTGGCGAGCCGACGGATGCATCCGCCATGCCCGAAACGACGGATGCCGGTCCGCTCCTGATCTTCCCGTCCCCGGCCGGGGAGTTGTTCACGCAGGCCATGGCCCGGGAGCTGGCCGAGGAATCGAATCTCATCTTCGGCTGCGGACGTTACGAGGGCATCGACCAGCGGGTCTTCGACCACTTCGAGCAGGACGGCCGGGTGCGCCTGGTCAGTCTCGGCGACTACGTGCTCAACGGGGGAGAGGTGGCCGTGATGGCCATGATCGAGGCCGTCGGTCGTCTGATCCCGGGGGTCGTCGGCAACCCGGAAAGCCTTGTCGAGGAGTCCCACGAGGACGGCCTCCTCGAATATCCGAGCTACACGAAGCCCGCGGCGTGGCGCGGCCTCGACGTTCCCTCGGTGTTGCTCAGTGGCAACCATGGCGCCGTCGCCGCGTGGCGGCGGGAGCAGCAATTCTTGCGCACGGCGCGGGTGCGCCCGGACCTTCTGCCGCCAGCGAACTGAGCTCGCCGGCGCAGGTCGCCCGGGTAGTCTGGTGTCGTGTTCGTACGCAGATTCTTCTACTACTGGCAGTTCATTGCCGTCCTCGTGCTTCCGGCGTGGCTCCTGGTCGGCGCCTCCGTTTACGGCAGCGGCGGCTGGGACGTGGTCGGCAGCTTCTTCAGCGGCCTCGTGGTCGGTGTGGGCCTGCTCGCCGTGAGCATGATCTTCTTCGCCCGCACCGAGGTGCGCAGCACCCGCATGGTGTCGTGGGCCGACGTGGGCATCCTCACGCTCTGGCACGCCCTGATCGTGGGCATGGGGTTCACCTACGACGTCGCGCCGGGCCTCGCCGCGCTGGTGATCGTGGTCGGAATCGGCGCGTTCTGGTTCGCCATCTGGGAGCTGATCGCCGCCGCCCGCCGCAGCATGCGGGCCATGATGCTCCTGGTCGAGGAGACGGCGAGGGGCCCCGCGTTCCCGCCGAGCGTGCCGCCCACGCTGCCGCCGACCGACGGTTTCAGCGCCACCCCGGATCCCTCCGTCATCATCGTGCGCGAGCATCCACTCCACCCGCCCGAGGAGTCGGTCGAGAATAAGGAATCCGGGAAGAAGCACGGTCAGGCGCCGGAGGCCTGACCTTCACCCAGCTTTTGCGGGGGTGGTGCGTTTCGTGACATAATCATCGCTTGTGCCGTGGCAAGCCTCTGCCACAGGGGAGCTGCAACGTATCGGCACGAAACACACTCATTCATTTGCGGATTCGCACGCCTCGCGTGTCGCATCGCATAAGCCGTAGTCGTCCTGTGGCGGATACAGAGAGCGAACAGTATGCATATTCTCGACCAGGTGGATGCCCCATCCCTCCGCAAGGACATCCCGGCGTTCCGCGCCGGCGACACCGTCAAGGTCCACGTCAACATCGTTGAGGGCGCTCGCTCTCGTGTGCAGGTTTTCCAGGGAGTCGTCATCGGACGCTCCGGCGAAGGCGTGCGCGAAACGTTCTGCGTTCGCAAGGTCAGCTTCCAGGTCGGCGTCGAGCGTACCTTCCCGGTGCACTCCCCGGTGATCGACCGCATCGAGGTCATCACCCGTGGTGACGTGCGTCGCGCGAAGCTGTACTACCTGCGCAACCTGCGCGGCAAGAAGGCCAAGATCAAGGAGAAGCGCGACTAACACCCGTCGCAGTCGACTCCCGGCTTGCGCTGGATTCCCCCTGAGCTCCTCACCCGTACACTGGGTCAGGAGCTCAGGCGGTTTAATGACAGAAAATTCTCTGCCCACGCGATCCAATCGCCCGGGAACAGAAACAAAGCGCAAGAAGCGCGGCGTTGCACTCTTTATACGTGACCTTCTGGTCATTTTCGTGGTGGCCCTGCTCATCTCGTTCCTGATCAAGACGTTCCTGGTGCGCTCGTTCTACATTCCCTCCGGGTCAATGGAGACCACCCTCCTAATCAACGACCGGATCATCGTGAACCAGCTCGAACCGAAGCTGATCCCGGTCGAACGCGGCGACGTCGTCGTGTTCCGGGATCCGGGCGGCTGGCTGCTGCCGCAGGCGCCCCTTGAGCAGAACGCCGTCATCGCCGCCGTGGACTGGGTCATGGCCGCGGTGGGGCTGTCGGCGCCGGACAGCAACGACCACCTGATCAAACGCGTCATCGGGCTGCCGGGCGACCACGTCACCTGCTGCAACCCGCTCGGCCAGATGAGCGTCAACGACGTGCCTCTGTCCGAACCCTATGTGTCTCTGCCGACCGGGGAGACGAGCGTTTCGCAGGACGACTTCGACATCGTCGTTCCGGACGGCTCGCTCTGGGTGATGGGTGACAACCGCTACAACTCCAAGGACTCCCGCTACAACACCGAGACCCCCGGCAAGGGGTTCGTGCCCATCGACAACGTTGTCGGGCGCGCCCTCGTGATCAGCTGGCCGACCGCGCGCTGGTCTTGGCTCGACGACTACTCGGAGGTCTTCCAGGGCGTCTCCACGGAGACGAGGTAGGGAATGGTCGTGGATCCGACCCTCGACGTCGAACGGGCGTTGCTGGCCGCCGGGGCGACCTGCGTGATCGGCGTCGACGAGGTCGGCCGCGGCGCCCTTGCCGGCCCGGTGGGGGTAGGTGTGGCCGTCGTCAACGCCTCAGCTCCGGCCTTCCCGGCCGGTTTGCGCGACTCAAAGATGCTCAGTGAACCCCGACGCGGGCTCCTCGCGCCGCTGGCCGTCGCCTGGGCGCTGCACTCAGCGGTCGGCCTCGCGACGCCGCTGGAGGTCGACCAACGGGGCATCATCGCTGCGCTCGGCCTCGCCGGCAAGCGGGCCCTCGCGCAGTTGTTCGCGGCCGGGGTCGACATCACCGGCGCCGTGGTGCTCCTGGACGGCAACGACGACTGGCTGAACAGGGCACTGAGCACTCCGCTCAACGTGGTGACCCGTGTGCGGGCCGACCAGGACTGCGCATCGGTGGCCGCGGCATCCGTGATCGCGAAGGTGCACCGCGACGCTCTGATGATCGAGGCGGATGCCGCGACGCCCGGCTACGAGTGGGCCGGCAACAAGGGCTACGGCAGCCCCGCCCACATGGCGGCGATCGCCCTGCTCGGACCCACCCTGCTGCATCGCAAATCCTGGCTGAAGATCACAGCGTAGGATTGAGGAACCATGGAAGAAGATGAATTCGAGGACTACGACCGCGAGGTCGAGCTGGCCCTGTACCGCGAGTACCGAGACGTTGTGGGGCAGTTTCAGTACGTCGTGGAGACCGAACGACGCTTCTACCTCGCGAACGAGGTCGAACTGGTGCGCCGTGACACGGAGCACGATTTCTACTTCGAATTGACCATGAAAGATGTCTGGGTCTGGGACGTCTACCGTTCCGACCGGTTCGTGAAGTCGGTGCGGGTGCTGACCTTCAAAGACGTCAACGTCGAGGAACTCGCGTCCAAGGAGTTCGAACTGCCGAAGGAACTCGCGCTCGACGAGTAGCACAACGAAGACTCAGGCCGGGGGCCTGCACACTCGGCGCAACGATGCGGTCGAGAACGAAGGGTATGTCTTTTGCTGCAGGAATCTGATCGCGCTCTGGCCTCGTGGATCAACCGGGAGGCACTCGCTGAAGAGATGATCCCCTTGATCGGCCGTCTGTATCGGGAAAATCACGTCGTCACGAGCGTGCACGGCCGGGGACTGGTCAACCAGTCGGTGATCGGACTGCTCAAGGCGCACCGCTTCGCGCGGCACATCGACGATGTGGAACTGCCCCTGGAGGAGACCCTGCCGCTGCTGCAGACCCTCAGCACCCTCCGGCTCGGGACCGCGTCGATCGACCTCGGCCGGCTGGCCATGGCCTACAAGCTGGAGGGCGCCGGGCGCGGCCGGGAGGAATTCCTCCGGGCCGAGCTGGCGGATGTCGTCGACCGGCAGGGTGACTTCGTCACCGCGGGCACGGATGTCGTGCTGTACGGCTTCGGCCGGATCGGACGTCTCCTCGCGCGCATCCTGATCGACCACGCCGGCGGGGGACAGGGTTTGCGCCTGCGGGCCATCGTGGTGCGCCGCGGGTCGGACAACGACATCGTCAAGCGGGCGAGCCTGCTGCGCCGCGACTCGGTGCACGGACCATTCGAGGGCACCATCACCGTCGACCCGGTGGGCAACACGATCCTCGCCAACGGCACGCTGATCCAGGTCATCTACTCGAGCGACCCGGCCACCGTCGACTACACCCGATACGGCATCCAGAACGCTGTCGTGGTCGACAACACGGGGCGCTGGCGCGACGCCGACGGACTCCGCCAGCACCTGGCCTGCCCGGGTGTCGCCCGGGTGCTGCTCACGGCGCCGGGCAAGGGCGCGCTGAAGAACATCGTGCACGGCATCAACCATGACGCCATCACCGCGGACGACACCATCATCACGGCGGCATCCTGCACCACCAACGCGATCACGCCCGTGCTCAAGGCCGTGAACGACCGCTTCGGTATCCGGGAAGGCCATGTGGAGACGGTGCACTCGTTCACCAACGACCAGAACCTGATCGACAACTTCCATTCGGGCGACCGCCGCGGGCGCAGCGCCGCCCTGAACATGGTGATCACCGAGACAGGGGCCGCGAAGGCCGTCGCCAAGGCGCTGCCCGAGCTGGCCGGCAAGCTCACCGGCAACGCCATCCGGGTGCCCACGCCCGACGTGTCGATGGCGATCCTCAACCTCACCCTCACGCAGGGCACCACCAAGGACGAGCTCAACACCTACCTGCGCACCATGTCGCTGCACTCCGAGCTGCACAAGCAGATCGACTACATCGACTCGCCCGAGGTGGTCTCCAGTGACTTCCTCGGCTCTCGCCGGGCCGGCATCGTCGACGGTCTGGCTACCATCTGCACCGACACGAAGGCCGTGCTGTACGTCTGGTACGACAACGAATACGGGTACAGCTGCCAGGTCATCCGGGTGCTGGAGGAGATGGCGGGCGTGCATCCTCCGGTGTTCCCGAAGGTGTTGATCGAGCCGGTCGCCCTGGTCTGAGTCACTCTGGTCTGAGTGACTCTGGTCTGGGTCACTCTGGACGGAGTCACCGAGCGGCGTTGGCCCGGGTTCGGGTCAGCGCGGCCGGGGCTCGCAGATCACGACCGGGATATCACGGCCGGTTTTCTGCTGGTAGCCGTCGTAACCCCGATAGGCCGCCACGATCTGCGGCCACAGCTCGGCTTTCTCCGCGGGGGACGCCGTTCGCGCCCGCAGCTTCAGGGTGGTGCCGCGCACGGTCAGTTCGACGTCGGGGTTCGCGACCAGGTTGAGATACCACTGAGGGTGGCGGTCGTCGCCGCCCTTCGAGGCGATCAGCACGAAGCGCTGGTGCCCGTGCACGGGCGCGGTGAGCATGGTTGTGCGACGCTTGCCGCTGGAGCGGCCGATGGTGTGCAGTTCGACCGCCGGCATCGACCCGAACGAGGCGAGCAGGCGCCCGCCGGAGGCCGTTAGTACCGCGCGGTGCAGCACGCTCATCGTCTTCATCTGCAGATCCGTCAGCCGATTACGCAGTCCCATGCCTCCAGCCTACGAGGTGAACAGGGGCGACCGACGGATGTCCCGGCGTCTTCTCCCCCGCTACAGCGGCAGTGCCCCGGCAATGTCCACTAGCGCGGCCTCCAGGTTGACGTCCCAGGTCTCCAGCAGCGCGAACAGCACGCCGTAGCCCGCATAGGCGGTGACCGGGATCAGCAGCAGCCACTCCCGCAGGGAGCCGGCGTTGCCCAGCACCGGCACGGACAGGTAGCCGCCCGATGACCACAGATTCTCGAGCACCGGTACCCGGCGCCACCATCTGGGCGGTTTCGGGATCCACGGCCAGAACAGGGGCAGCCCGCCGGTGGTGAGCAGGTCGCCCAGCAGGTGCACGCCGTAGCCCAGTGTGAAGCAGATCACGAACCACGAGTGCTGCTCCGGGGCGAAAACGGCGATGAAGGCCGCCACGGCGAAGCCGATCGCCCACGCCAGCCCCCACGACTGCTTCGAGAGGCCGAGCACCTTGGCCGCAAACGCGATCGCCGCGGCGCTCATCAGGGCCGGGCCGACGCGCACCGGTTCCGTGGCCCAGACGGGCTCCCAGAGCACGAGACCGATCACGGTGGCGAGCAGCCACGCCGAGAACAGGCCGAGCAGGCTGTGCAGGCCGTGCCGGTGCCCGCCGGAGGCCCGGGAGATCCCCGTGGTGACGAGCCGGCCGAGCACGGGGACGGATTGCGAGATGGTGGCCGAGTTGTGGTCGGCGTCGGCGAGGAGGGCCGCCCCGGCGCAGAGCAGCGAGCCGGCGATCGTTCCGACGGGCGTCACGGGGAAGAGCCCGAGACCGTGCCCGGCGGTCGCCGTGACGGCGATCCAGGCGGCGGCGCCGGTCATGGCATGGTGTGCACCCATCATGAGAGGGGGTCCTAACTGGTCCAGGTCTGATTCAGGCCGTCGGGGGCAGGCCGAGCCTCGATTGGGCCGGTTCACCAGGGCCGGTTCAACTGTAGGTGGCTTCCGCTCCCCGCCCGTGCCGGCCGGCACTAGCGTGGGGGCATGAGCACACCGGTTCCGTCCGCGCCCGCCCCGGCATCCGTCGTTGTCAGCGTCGCGGTATCCGTCGTCGTGGAGCAGGCGCTGGCCCTGGCCCCGCTGATCGACGGCCACAACGACTGGGCGTGGGAGTGCCGGCAGAGCCGCGACTGCTCCGTGGAGGGTCTCGGGGGCGGTCTGTCCACCGACACCGACATCGCCAGGCTGCGGGCAGGGCAGGTCGGGGCGCAGTTCTGGTCGGTCTACGTCAGCGACGACCACACAGGCGCCGACGCCGTGCAGGGCACGCTTGAGCAGATCGACTGGGTCTACCGCCTCGCCGCACGCTACCCTCACGACTTCGGCATCGCGCGCAGTGCCGCCGACGTGGAGGCCGCCCGCGCGACCGGGCGCATCGCCTCCCTGCTCGGCGCCGAGGGCGGACACAGCCTCAACGACTCACCGGCCGCGCTGCGCATGTTCGCCCGGCTGGGCGTGCGCTACCTCACCCTCACCCACGTGCACAACACGACGTGGGCCGACTCGGCCACCGATGAACCCGAGCACGGTGGCCTTACACCCCGCGGCGTCGACTACGTGCACGAACTGAACCGGCTGGGCATGCTGGTCGACCTCTCGCACGTCTCCCCGGCCACGGCGCACGCGGCGTTGGACGCGTCCGACTCGCCCGTCATCTTCAGTCACAGCTCCTGCCGGGCCCTCAGCGACCACCCCCGCAATGTGCCCGACGACGTGCTGCGCCGCCTGGCCGTCAACGGCGGGGTGCTCATGCTCACCTTCGTGCCGCAATTCCTGTCCGAGGACTACTCGGTCTGGTCCGAGGGCGACCGGGACGGGCCGGCGCCCGTCGTGACGCTGACGGATGTCGCGGACCACGTCGAACACGCCCGCCGCGTCGCCGGGATGGCCCACATCGGCCTCGGAGGCGACTTCGACGGCACCGACGAGTTCCCCGCCGGCCTCGAAGGCGTCGACGGTTACCCCGCGCTGCTGTCCGAGCTGGCCCGGCGCGACTGGCCGGCCGCCGACCTCGCGGCCCTTGCCGGCGCCAACGTGCTGCGGGTGTTGCGCGAGACGGATGCCGCGTTCGCGGCCGCCGGACACGCGGCATCCGGCTCCTCGGTGCCTAGGTTGGTGCGCTGAGCATGCCGGGCCGGCGTGTTCCGCCAACCCGGCCGGCGCCCGGCTCCGAATCAGTGTCATGACCCCTCGACGACGCCCTGCCCTCCGGATCACCGTGTGGATCGCCGCCGCCGCCGTGCTGCTCGCGGGGGCGGTGGCCCTGGCAATGCTCGCCCAGAGCGGCGTCCAGGGCCGCGGCCTGGGCGAGGTGGACTCGGGCCCCGCGGCCCGCGGCCCCGGCGAGACCGTGGTTGCCTTCTACGGTGACTCCTACACGCGCGGCACCGGCGGCTCATCCGCGGACAAACGTTGGTCGACCATCGTCTCGGCCGAGCGCGACTGGACCGAGGTCAACCCGAGCCGCAACGGCCTCGGCTTCGTGAACCAGCGGCGGGGGGATGATCTGATCGACCAGGTCATCGCTGCCCGGCCGGACATCGTGATCAGCACCATGGGGCTCAACGACAACTTCTCGATGCCGTCCCGCGCCGACGAGATCGAGGCGGCGATCACCCGCGACTTCGAGACGATCCGGGTGGCCCTGCCAGAGGCGCGCCTCATCGTCGTGGAGCCGTTCTGGTACACCGAGGAGCGCCCGGACTCCGTGGAGCAGATCATCGGCTGGGTTCAGGCGGCCGCGCTCGGCGCCGACGCAGACTACATCTCCGGCGCCTCCCACTGGCTCGACGGGCACCCCGAGTGGATGGCCGACGACGGCCTGCACCCCAACGACGCCGGCTACGCCGCCCTCGCCGAGCGGATGGACGCGGAGCTCGCCGCACTGGGGCTGTAGCGGAGGGAATCCTGATCGTTTAGTTGTGTCGCTCCCGGAACGGCAGAGCTGATTGCACCGCGTGGACGCAGCACTGAACAGCACAGACGGACCGCGGGCCGGCGTCGAATGCGTTCGGGACGGTGGTGCTGGAGGCGGGCCGGGGGTGGTCCTCCCCAGACGAGGCCGCGCCGCCGACCGCACAGCTTGTCGACCCCGGGAGTGCCGGGAGTTCCTACCCGGCACGCTGGGGGCGGAGGTGCTCGTGGCACGCAAAGACGAACTGGGCAGACAGGGCGAGGAGTGCGCCGCCCTCTTCCTCGCCGCCGCCGGCTACCGGGTCGTGGAGCGCAACTGGCGCTGCGGGCAGGGTGAGATCGATCTGGTCGCCGAGCTCGGGGGAGAGGTCGTCTTCGTCGAGGTGAAGACGCGTTCGGGAACCCGCTTCGGGCATCCGTTCGAGGCCATCACGGTCGCCAAGCTCACCCGGCTGCGTCGCCTCGCGGCGGCGTGGTGCGAACAGGCGGATGCCCGGCCCGCCCGCATCCGTGTCGACGCCATCGCCGTGATCATCCGTCCCGGCACCGAGCCCGTGATCGAGCACCTGACGGGGGTGTTCTGATGGGGCTCGCCCGCACGCATGCGGTGGCCCTGGTCGGGTTGACCGGGGCACTGGTCGAGGTGGAGGCCGACATCTCCGGGCAGCTGCCGGGCATCATCCTGATCGGGCTGCCCGATGCGGCCCTGTCGGAGGCCACCGAGCGGGTGCGGGCGGCGGCGAAGAACTCGGGCTGTCCGCTCACCCGCAACAAGCTCACCATCAACCTCTCCCCGGCGTCGTTGCCGAAGCACGGGTCGGGCTTCGACCTGGCCATCGCGCTGGCCTGCCTCGGGGCCGACCAGGTGGTCTCGGCCGCGTCGGTGGGCCGGGTAGTGCACATCGGCGAGCTGGCCCTCGACGGGCGGCTGCGGCCGACGCCGGGCATGCTCCCGGCTGTGATCGCGGCCTCCCGGCTTGGCCACGGCACGGTGATGGTGCCAGCCGGCAACGTCGATGAGGCGTCCCTCGTGCCGGGCGTGCGGGTGATCGGTGTCGCCTCCCTGCGGGACGCCGCGATCTGGCACGGCGCCGAACTCGAACCGATCCCGGTTGACCCCATCCTCGTTTCCGGCGACGCCGCGGCGGAGACGGCCGAACCCGACCTGGTCGACATCATCGGTAATGACGACGCGATCCTGGCGTTGCAGATCGCGGCGGCCGGCGGTCACCACGTGTTCATGGTGGGGCCGCCCGGCGCCGGCAAGACCATGCTGGCGGCCCGGCTGCCCGGGCTGCTGCCCGACCTCGACGCTGAGGCCTCCCTCGAGGTCAGCTCTATGCGGTCGCTCAGCGGCTGCGCCGTCGGGCGCGCCCTGATCACCCGCCCGCCGCTTGAGGCCCCGCACCACACGGCGACGGCGGCGGCCATGGTCGGCGGCGGCAGCGGGCAGATCCGGCCGGGCGCGGCGGCGCGCGCCTCGCACGGGGTGCTCTTCCTCGATGAGGCTCCCGAATTCGCCTCGGCGGTGCTGGACGCGCTCCGGCAGCCGCTGGAATCCGGGGTGATCAGCATTCACCGCGCCAACGCGGTCGCCCACTTCCCGGCCCGCTTCCAGCTGGTGATGGCGGCCAACCCGTGCCCCTGCGGGCAGTACGGCGCCCCTGACCTGAACTGCACCTGCCCGCCGAGCTCCCGGCGACGCTACTTGGCGCGCATTTCGGGACCGCTGCTGGACCGCATCGACATTCAGCTGCGAGTGCAGCGCATCACTGCCGCCCAGCTGCGGCTGGCCACTGAGACGCCCCGACTGGTGAGCGCCGTTGCCCGCGGACGGGTGATCGAGGCCCGAGCCGCCGCGGCCCAGCGCCTCGCCGGCACGCCGTGGACGCTGAACTCCGATGTGCCCGGCCCCTGGCTGCGCGGTTCCCAGGCCCGGCTGGGCAGAGCGGCCACGGCCATCCTTGACCGGGCGCTTGAACGCGGAGGCATCACCATGCGCGGATATGACCGTGTACTGCGGGTGGCCTGGTCCATCGCCGACCTCGAGGGCGTGTCCCGGCCCGGCATCGAACAGGTAGGGCAGGCCTTGTATCTGCGGAAGGGAATGACGTCATGATGCTGTTTGGGCTGGAGGAATCCACGGTGGTTGCGCTGACCGGGGGCGTGCGGTCAACCGTCGGGTCTGGCCCGGCGGATGCCGCGGCCGCCGCCGATGTGTTCGCGCGCGCCGCGTGGACCGGTATCTCGGAGCCGGGCGACGGCGCCGCCGGACTGCTCGTGCAGGGACTGGGGGCTGGGCCCGCACTCACTGCCGTCCTCGACCTGTGGACCGGGGCCCGGCTCGCGGGCGCGCTGGCCGCAACAGGGTTACCACTGACCGACGACCTGCAGGCCCTACTGGAGCTGGCCCTGCAACGCTGGCGGCCGCGATTATCCTCGGCCGAGGTGATCCGTTCCCTGCAGCAGGCGGCACGCGCGTCCGCCGGGCTCCTGGTGCCCACCGATGCACATTGGCCGAGCGGCGTCGACGACCTGGCAGTCCACGCGCCGATCGCACTCTGGTGGCGGGGCATCCCGACCGCTCTGACGGCGCTGTCCAACTCGATCGCCCTGGTGGGTGCCCGCGCGGCCACCGGCTACGGCGAGCATGTGACGATGGAGGCCTCGGCCGGGCTCGTCGACCGCGGCTTTCTCATTGTCTCCGGGGCGGCGTACGGCATTGACGGTATGGCGCACCGGGCGGCACTGGCCAGCTCGGGGCTGACCGTCGCGTTCCTCGCCGGGGGAGTGGACCGCTTCTATCCGAGCGGCCACGACGCCCTGCTGAGCCGCATCGCCACGATGGGGGCGATCATTTCCGAACTGCCCTGCGGGGCCGCGCCCACCAAATGGAGGTTCCTGCAACGCAACCGGTTGATCGCCGCCGCCAGCGCGGCCACGGTCGTGCTCGAGGCCGGCTGGCGCTCGGGTTCGCTCAACACGGCCGGGCATGCCGCCGCTCTCGGCCGGCCGCTCGGGGCCGTTCCGGGCCCGGTGACCTCGCCGACGTCGGCCGGCTGTCATCGGCTGATCCGCGAGTATGACGCCGTCTGCGTCAGCACAGCCGCGGAGATGGCCGAACTGGTGGGCGAACGGATGCTGAGCCTCACCCTCGACCTGCCGCCAGCCGACGGAGACACGGCCGGGTTCGGCGGCCGCACGAGCGAGCAGGTGCGCGTGTTCGACGCTCTGAGCACGCGGGCGGCGCGCAGCGTGACCGACATCGCCCGCCGGGCCGGACTGTCGATGTCAGCGGTGCAGGGGTCCCTCGGCGCCCTCGATCTGGAGGGAGTGGTTCGGGAGAAAGAGACCGGCTGGGTGCGCGGCCGGTAACGGTTCGCCGTTCACCCCCACTGGTCGTCCCCCGTCCTGTCGACGTTTCAGCACATCGACCGTGGCTCCGTCGTTGTCATCCATGATCACTGCAAGACTCCTGATCACTGGACGATCGTGACGATGACGGAGGCGCTCACAAGCCCCGGAGCTTCCGCCCTGAACGTGTACAGGCCCGATTGATTGCCTTGGTAACTGACCTGGCAGTCACTGAACGTAGCAACACCGTTGAGAGAAGTCCCGGTTGTCGCCGCGCACAACAGCGTGCCGGCTCTGTTGGGAGGCGGACTCGCAGAGAGCGTGACGCTTACAGCGACGTTCGCTGTGTTGCCGAAGGCATCCTGGATCGTGATTTCCGGCTGAGGCACGAAGGGGGCGTTCCTCTAGTAGCTCTTCTGAGGGAATGTTCCGGTGAAAGCGAGTTTGGACGCGGCCCCGGCCGAGATCATGATGGTGTTGCTCGCGGCCGTGATGGAGCCTGCCACGGCGGCCGTCAGTGTGTAGGCGACGGCCTTGTCGATCCGTCAACCGGTGAAGGTCGTGACGCCGGCGGTGCTGGCGGAAGCACACGCGAACAGGGTGACCTCGACGGGTGCATTGGTGAGGCTCAATGTCACGGCGGCGGTGCTGTTCGTGACGGTGTTGCCACCGGCATCCTGCACCGTGACAACCGGTTGGGTGAAGAAGGCACTCTGACTGATGGCAGTGCTAGTCGGGAAGGCGATGGCTAGTTTTGCTACGGAGCCGACCAAAATGGTGATGCTGCCGGGTTTGTCGATCCGGCAACCGGTGAAGGCCGCGACACCGGACGCGGCCGCGAGCGGGTTGCCCGAGGTGCTGGACAACGCGGCGCCTGCCTGAGTCGTGAAGCTGATGGGGGCAGTGCTGGTGGTGACGGTGTTTCCGAACGCATCCTGCACGGCAATGACAGGTTGGGTTGAGAACGGGGTTCCGCCGCTACTGCTATTGGCGGGCTGTGCGGTGAAAGCGAGTCTCTGAGCGGGCCCGGCAGTGACGTTGATGCCGTTGCTCGTGGCGTCGGCGAGCCCGGCCGATGTGGCGGTGAGCGTGTAGCTGCCGGCCGTGTCGATCTGGCAGCCGGCGAAGGCGGCGAAGCCCGAGACGGCGGCCCGGGTGTTCGCGGCGCAGGTCAGGATGGCCCCGGCGGGTGAGGTGAGGCCGAGGCTGATCGTTGCGGTGCTGCCGGTGATGGTGTTTCCGCCGGCGTCCTGAACGGTGACAACCGGTTGGACGGGCGCGGCGAACGTGGACTGGCTGGTGGCGGAGAAATCAACGGCAGGTTGAGTGAAGGACAGGTTCTTCACGGAGCCCACGGAAACGGTCAGGGCGGTGGTCGTGGCGGCGGTCAGGGCGCCGGAGGCCGCGGTGAGCGTCTAGGTGCCGGCCCTGTCGACGGCGCAGCCGGTGAAGACCGCGACACCGGATGCTGCCGCCAGCGGGTTGGTTGGGTGCGTGAGCCTGGCACCGCCGGGCGTCGTGATGCTGAGGGTTATGGGGGCGTTGCTGACGGTGACGGTATTTCCGAACGCGTCCAGCACCGTGACCACAGTCTGGGTGGGGACCATCCCGCCGGTGCTGTTGGAAGGTTGCGTTGCGAACACGAGCTGCGTGGCGCTGCCGGCGGCGATGGTGATACTGCCGCTTGTGGCGGCGGTGAGCCCGTTCGCGGTCGCGGTGAGTGTGTACGTGCCGGCCTTGTCGAACTGGCAGCCGGAGAAGACCGCGATGCCGGATCCGGCTGGCAGCGGATTCTGGTCGCAGGTGAGGTTCGCTCCGGCGGGCGACCCGGTGATTGCCAGGGTGACCGGGCTGGTACTGGTCGGCACGGTCTCTCCGGCGGCATTCTGGATCGCGACGCTGGGCTGGGCTGTGAAGACGGTACCGCTGGTCGCGTCGGACGGTTGGGCCTGGAACGCGACGTTCGTCGGATTCGAGACCGTCACGCTGCCACTGGGGGCGCTCGCCGCGGTCCAGCCGTTGTAGACGGCGGTGACCATGTAGGTATAGTCGCCGGTCAGAACGAGCAGGTCCTCGCAAAACGCGGTGGCCACGGTGATGGTCGGGCTGGTGCCGCAGGCCGGGGTCGCCGTGCCGGTGCCGGTCTCGGTGCGGGTGGCGTAGTAGCCGGTCGGCGCGGGCGTGCCGACGGATGCCGTCCAGCGCAGGCTCACGGTGCCGGCGCTCGTCGCGGGAACGATTACTTCGGTCGGCGGAAGAAGCGTGCCGAGGGCTGCCGAGCCGGAGCCGAGCCCGGGGGCGGTGTAATACGCGGAGGCGCCACCGGTGACGGACACGACCAACACGGCAAGGGTCACGGCGGCGGTGAGGCCGAAGAGTGAGAGGCGGGTGTTTCCGGATGCGGAACGGTGGGGACGGAGGGAAGTCACGTCAACCTCTCACAGCTGTCGAACGAGCAAGAATATTCAAGGACTCAGATATACCAAAATGAAAATCGCACAGGGGGGCAGGCCCGAAGGGAGCCTGTCCACCTGTGATCGAGCTAGTTGGACGTGAGCGTCAGCGTGACGGTGGCGCCCTTCCAGGCGTCCTGGTCGTCAGGGGCGTCAAGGAACTCGAGCGTCGATGTTCCCGTGATGGTCACATCGACGGCGGTCTGGTTCCTGGGCGTGCGCATCACGCGCGTGTCGGAGACGACGGACGGGGCGATCGTGAAGTTGTCGGCGAAGACACACCCCGGGGCGTCGGTGGTGCCGGTCTGGGAGATGGTTGCGACCTTGAGGCTGGACGTGCCCGTATTTTTTGCGGAGTACGTGACCGGCACGGAGGCGCCCGGGGTCAGACTGTCGGCCAGGTGGGCGCTCAGCGCCAGCGTGCCGTTGGACTTGGCGTTGGCCGCCGCACCGGTGCCGGAGCCGGTCGTCGACCAGTAGGCGTACGCTCCGCCTCCGCCGACCAGGAGCATCGCGGCCGCGACGAGCGCGATGCTCCTCACCCGCAGCTGCTTGGCGGTGCCGGCGGTTGCCTGGGGTGTGGTCTTTTCGGTCATGTGATGCCCTTCTATCGATCTCGGGTCTCGACAGTCCTCATCTGTGAGGACACGTGCTGAAAGCGAGGGCGGTCTCGTGTGCGCCGTTGGGCCGGATGCGCCTCCAGAACGGGACTCCGGGTACCCCCAATAGTGAGCTCGCGCGATTCCCGCCGAAGGGTGAATTGGCGCGACGACAGGCCGACGTCGGGGGCAGGCCGTAGTCTGGGCGGCACCCACGAAAGGTGAGTCATGTCAGTCGTGCAACTGGGCCAATACCCTCCAGCCACCCACCTCATCGCGCATATCAGCGACACCCACTTCCTCGGCGGAGGCCGAGCGCTCTACGGCGCGGTCGACACCGACACCACCGTGTACCAGGCGATGGCGCAGTTGGAGCGGTCCGGCCTTCGGCCCGACGCGCTGCTCTTCACCGGTGACATCGCGGACCGCGGTGAAGCCGCTGCGTACCGCCGGGTGCGTGACATCGTCGAGGCCGCGGCCGAACGGATGGGCGCGCCCGTCATCTGGGTGATGGGGAACCACGACAAGCGCGAGGCCTTCCGCACCGAGCTGCTCCGGGAAAAAGCATCCTCGGCGCCGATCGACCGGGTCTTCGACATCGGGGGAGTGCGCATCATCGCACTGGACACGAGTGTTCCGGGTTATCACCACGGCGACCTGTCCGGCGCGCAGTTGGCGTGGCTGGCCGAGGTGCTCAGCGAGTCTGCTCCGCACGGCTCCCTGCTGGCGCTTCATCATCCGCCGGTGCCGACGATGTTGCCGCTGATGTCCATTCTCGAGCTGCGGGGGCAGCCCCGACTGGCTGAGGTGGTGGCCGGCAGCGATATCCGGGCGATCCTGGGCGGACACCTGCACTACGCGACGACCGGACTCTTCGCGGGTATCCCGGTGTCGGTCGCCGCGGCGACCTGCTATACGATCGATCCGACCGCGCCGCAGGGGGCGCTCAGCGGTCTGCAGGGTGGGCAATCGATCAACCTCGTGCATGTCTACGACGACCAGATCGTGCACTCGCATGTGGCTCTCGGCGAGTTTCCGGCAGCGACCGGCTTCGACGCGGCCTTCCTCGACCGGATGAAGGCGCTCACGCCCGACGAGCGCACCGAGGCCTTCTCGCGGCAGGTCTGACCGAGGTGACTATGCCTGAGTCCGTTCGTGTACCACCGCCGGTTCCCGCGCCGGTGCACCTCCTCGATGCGTCTGTCGACGACTTCGTGGTCTACCTGGCCGTTGAGCGCGGCTTCTCCGTGCACACCGTGCGCGCCTACCGCACCGACCTGGCGGGACTGATCGCCTTCGCCGAAACCCGCAGCGTCATCGACCCGGCGGCGCTGAGCCTCGATCTGCTCCGCGATTGGCTGTGGGTCGGAACCCAGTCGGGGCTGGCGCGGGCGACCATTGCCCGGCGGTCGGCCTCCGCCCGCAGCTTCACGGCCTGGCTGGCACGCACCGGCGGCAGCGCAACCGACCCCGCCGTGCGGCTGCGCTCGCCGAAACCCGGCAGACCACTGCCCCGCGTGATCAACCACACCCAAATGCAGGAGCTACTCACCCACCTGGAACTTCGTGCCGCGGGTCCCGACCCGGCGGCGCTGCGCGACCTCGCGATAGTGGAACTGCTCTATGCGTCGGGGTTGCGGGTGTCGGAGCTCGTTGGCCTCGACGTCACCGACGTCGATCTGCACCGACTCACTGTGCGGGTCACCGGCAAGGGTTCCAAGGAACGCGTCGTTCCCTTCGGCGTGCCGGCCCAGCACGCGATCCTCGCCTATCTCGAACGGGGCCGCCCCCGGCTCGTTGAGACCGCAGCGCCCGCCGAGACCGCGGGCACCGCTGCCGAGACCGCGGGGACGTCGGTGGGCGCGCTGTTCCTCGGTGCGCGCCGCCAGCGCCTCGGCGTGCGGGCGGTCTACCGGCTGGTCGCCACTCTGCTCGCCGATGTGCCCGGCAATGGCCCGGCGGGCCCGCACGCCCTCCGCCACACGGCGGCCACCCACCTGCTCGACGGCGGAGCCGATCTCCGGGCCGTGCAGGAGCTGCTCGGCCACTCCAGCCTCGGCACCACCCAGATCTACACTCATGTCTCGGCCGAACGCCTCAAACAGAGCTACCGCACCGCGCACCCGCGCGCCTGACTCCCCGGCGACGGGTTCCGGGACTGCTCCGCGACTGCCTCGCGGCTGCCGGCCCCTCAGCTGTCTCCTCTCAGGAGCAGGGCCGGCAGCAGCACCGCGCGAGGAACGCCGACCAGATACAGCAGTGGTGACACATAGCCACCGTTCAACCGGGCGCCAAGATGCAGGCACTGCCCAGCGCAGTGCCCGCCGTCAGCAACCTGGCCGACGGGTTGCCCTGCCGCGACCCGGTCACCGACCGCGACACTGGCCGACACCGGCTCGATGCTGGACACCAGGCCGTCGGCATGTTCGATCGAGAGCACGGGGCGGTCGACCACGACCCCGGCGAACGAGACGATACCGTCGGCCGGTGCGACCACCTGCCGGCCGACCTTGGCCGACAGATCCAGACCCCGATGGCCCGGCGCATACAGCGTGGCCGGCGCCTGGAAACCCCGGAGCACCGGATGCGGCGGAGCCAGCGGCCAGTGCCAGGTGCCGGAGGTGGCCGTCTCCGCAGCCGTCTCCGCAGCCGACTCCGGAGCCGTCTCCGGAGCCGTCTCCGTGACTGACGCCGCCCCGGATGGTGTCGCACCCGCCGCGTCGCTCCGCACGATGGACAGGTAGGACAGCGGCAGCAGCGCGGCCGCGAGGAGCAGACGGAAGGCATTCATGCCACCACCGTGCGGCCTCCGTCCCGCCCGAAACCGGTGAGGGCGGTATTCGTGACCGGATCCCGGACCACCCCGCCTGGGGAGGGACGCCCGCACGTGCCGGCGCGCGCGCGAGGCACCCCCGTGGGTGCTAAACTTCCCGGAGCAGCGCTTGCGCGCTGACTACGCGTGCCCATTCGGCCTCCAGACCCACTCGGTCCTCGTTTCTTTCAGATGCGGGGCGGTTCTGTGCCGGGCACCAGGAGTAGTGATCATCCGATCACGACACAAACCGATTGGCGTTCGCCTGCATCGCAGCGCGCGCCGGACAAGGAGAACGGCTCATGGCCGTCGTAACCATCCGCCAGCTGCTCGACAGCGGCGTGCACTTCGGGCACCAGACCCGCCGTTGGAACCCGAAGATGAAGCGCTTCATCTTCACGGAGCGATCCGGCATCTACATCATCGACCTGCAGCAGTCGCTCGGGTTTGTCGACAAGGCCTATGACTTCGTCAAGGAGACGGTTGCCCACGGTGGCACCATCCTCTTCGTCGGAACGAAGAAGCAGGCGCAGGAATCGATCGCCGAACAGGCCATCCGCGTGGGCCAGCCCTACGTCAACCAGCGCTGGCTCGGTGGCCTCCTCACCAACTTCCAGACCGTTTCCAAGCGTCTGGCCCGCATGAAAGAGCTTGAAGAGCTCGACTTCGAGGACACCGCCAAGAGCGGTTTCACGAAGAAGGAAATGCTCATCAAGAAGCGCGAGCTCGTCAAGCTGCACAAGAGCCTCGGCGGCATCCGCAACCTCACGAAGACGCCGTCGGCGCTGTGGGTTGTGGACACCAACAAGGAGCACCTCGCCATTGACGAAGCCCGCAAGCTCGGCATCCCCGTCATCGCGATCCTTGACACCAACTGCGACCCGGACGACGTCCAGTACCCGATCCCGGGCAACGACGACGCCATTCGTTCCGTCGGCCTGCTGACCCGCATCATCGCGGACGCTGCAGCCGAGGGTCTCATCCAGCGCCACGCCAAGCCGGAGGCCGAAATCGAGCCTCTCGCCGCGTGGGAAGCCGAACTCCTGGCCGCTCCTGCCGAGAACGCCCCGGCAGCTGACGAAGCCGCCGCCGTCTCCGACGAGACCGCCGAGGCCGTCGTGGCCGCGCCGGTTGCCGACGAGGAAGCCGCCGCAGCCTCCGCCGCAGAAGCCGAAGCCGCAGCCGTTGTTGCAGCCGACGCTCCCGCCGAAGAAACCAAGTAAGGACCAAGCATGGCAAGCATCAGCCTCGCAGACGTCAAAGCGCTGCGCGAGCGCCTCGGTACCGGCATGGTCGACACCAAGAACGCCCTCGTTGAAGCCGAAGGCGACATGGAAAAGGCCGTCGAACTCCTTCGAATGAAGGGTGCGAAGGGTAACGCCAAACGCGCCGATCGTTCCACCTCCGAGGGACTCGTCGCCGCCAAGGAAATCGGCAACACTGCCACCCTGATCGAACTCGCCTGCGAGACCGACTTCGTCGCCAAGGGCGATAAGTTCGTTGCACTAGCGGAGAAGGTCTTGGACGCGGTCGCCGCTGCCACGGCCACCACGGTCGAGGAAGGCCTGGCCGCTCCGGTCGACGGTCAGACCGTCGGCCAGCTCATCGACGGCGAGGCCGCGATCATTGGCGAGAAGTTCGAACTTCGCCGCGTCGCATCCGTCACGGGTGAGAAGTTCGCGATCTACCTGCACAAGACCAGCAAGGACCTGCCCCCGCAGGTCGGCGTCGTTCTGGGTTACTCCGGAGATGACGCGGAGACCGCGCGCAGCGTGGCTCAGCACATTTCTTTCGCGAACCCCGAGTACCTCGCTCGCGAAGACGTTCCTTCCGACCTCGTTGAGGCCGAACGCCGGATCGTCACCGAGATCTCGAAGAACGAGGGCAAGCCGGAGGCGGCACTGCCCAAGATTGTCGAGGGTCGCGTGACCGCGTACTTCAAGCAGGTTGCACTCCTCGAGCAGGATTATGCCAAGGACAACAAGCTGTCCGTCAGCAAGGTCCTGGCTGATGCCGTACTGACCGTCTCGGGCTTCGCCCGATTCAAGGTCGGCGCGTAACCGGTCGTTCGATCGTAGTGAAGGAGATCGGGTTGCAGTCGCAATCCGGTCTCCTTCTGTGTGTGGGCACCCACCAGCCCACCCAGTAGTTTTAGAACACCGCCGGAACACGGCACAGCACGGCACAGCACGGCACGGCACAGAGCATCACGAGGGAAGAAGCGCACAGAATGTCAGACACGGTCAAGAAGCGCAGGGTCCTCCTCAAACTTTCCGGCGAAGCCTTCGGGGCAGGCAGCCTGGGCGTCAATCCCGACGTCATCAGTGCCCTCGCCCGCGAGATCGCCGAGGCGGCCAAGCAGGTCGAGATCGCGATCGTCGTCGGCGGCGGCAACTTCTTCCGCGGTGCCGAATTGTCGCAGCGTGGAATGGACCGCGGCCGTGCCGACTACATGGGCATGCTCGGCACCGTCATGAACGCCCTGGCCCTCCAGGACTTCCTCGAGCAGGCCGGAGCCGAGACACGGGTGCAGTCCGCGATCGCGATGACCCAGGTCGCCGAACCGTACATCCCTCGTCGCGCGGAACGCCACCTCGAAAAGGGCCGCGTGGTCATCTTCGGCGCCGGCGCCGGGCTGCCCTACTTCTCCACCGATACGGTTGCGGCTCAGCGTGCCCTGGAAATCGATGCGGACATCGTGCTCGTCGCCAAGAACGGCGTCGACGGGGTTTACTCCGACGACCCGCGCACCAACCCGGACGCGCACAAGATCGACCACATCACCTATCAGGAGGCCCTGCAGCGCGGCCTCAAGGTCGTCGACTCGACCGCCTTCAGCCTCTGCATGGACAACGGAATGCCCATGCAGGTGTTCGGGATGGCCCCGCACGGCAACGTGACGGCCGCCATTCTCGGCGCCGATCTGGGAACCCTCGTCTCCAACTAAGCTTGACAATGCCATCGAAGAAGGAGTCATCGTGATCACGGATGTTCTGTCCGACGCCACCGCCCGCATGCACAAGGCCGTGGAAGCCGCCAAAGACGACTTCGCGACCGTGCGAACCGGTCGTGCGAACCCGCAGATGTTCGCCAAGATCCTGGTGAACTACTACGGCACACCGACGCCGCTGGAACAGCTCGCCTCGCTGCAGAACCAGGAGGCCCGCACGCTCCTGATCGGGCCGTACGACAAGGGCGCCCTGCGAGACATCGAGCAGGCCATTCGCGACACTCCGAACCTGGGCGCCAACCTCGGAAACGACGGCAACGTCATCCGGGCCACACTGCCGGAGCTGACCGCGGACCGCCGCAAGGAATATGTCAAGATCGTACGCACCAAGGCCGAAGATGCCAAGGTGTCGGTGCGCAACCTGCGCCGCAAGGCCAAGGACGACCTCGACGCGCTCAAGAGTGAAGTGGGAGACGACGACGTGGCCCGCGGCGAGAAAGAACTCGAACACATTACCAAGACCCACGTGGATGCCATCGATGACGCCCTGAAGCGCAAAGAAGCAGAACTCCTCGAGATCTAAGGACGATCCAGCCTCATGACGGACGAATCAGGCGATTCCGGAGAACGCGAAGGGTTGCGCGCCAAGCGTGAGCATGGTGTCAGTCGCGCCGAGTTCAGGGCCCAGATGCAGTCGAAGAAGGCCGATCTCGAACGTCAGATGCTGGCGACCCGGGCGCAACTGGATGCGACTCAGGAACGCATCCAGGCGCGCACCGGGCGTAACCTGATCCTGGCAACCCTGATCGGGCTCGCGCTTGGTTTGTTCATGCTGTTCAGCCTCATCTTCATCAAAGACCTGTTCATGGTCTGCGCGATCGCGTTCGTGGGTTTCACGGCCTTTGAACTTGCTCAGGCGCTCCGTCTCGCCGGACGCAACGTGCCGCGCGTGCCGGTTGTCCTGGCATCCGTGGGCGTCGTGCCTGCCGCGTTCTACCTCGGCGCGGCCGGCCAGTGGCTGGCCACGCTCGCCGGCATTGGATTGATCGCCCTGTGGCGGCTGGCTTTTCTCGTCCGGCGCGCCCACCGCGCTCCCGCCCGGGAGGTGCTCGGCGACATCGGTGGTGGCTTCCTGATCCAGGCCTACGTCGTCTTCCTCGGCAGCTTTTCTGTGCTCCTGGTCGCCCAACCCGACGGCCAGTGGTGGACCCTCGCCTTCCTGCTGCTGGTCATCTCCGCCGACACCGCGGCGTACGCCGCCGGCCTCAGCTTCGGCAAGCACCGCATGGTCCCCTCGATCAGCCCGAAGAAGACCTGGGAAGGGTTCGCCGGCGCCGGCGTCGCCTGTCTCGGGATCGGCGTGCTGCTCGCCGTGTTCATGCTCGACCAGCCCTGGTGGTTCGGCCTTGTCTTCGGGGTGGTCATCTTGTTCAGCGCGACTTTCGGCGACCTGGCCGAATCCCTGATCAAGCGTGACCTCGGCATCAAGGATATGAGTTCCTGGCTGCCTGGTCACGGCGGTCTCCTCGACCGGTTGGATTCGATCCTGCCGTCGGCCGCAGCCGCGTACGCCCTCTACCTGATCTTCGCTTAGCGGCCTCGGTTTAGTCAGGCGCGCGGCAGTGAGGCAGAATGTCCCAGTGACCTCCACCTTCCCTCGGACCGGCAAGAAGACGCTCGGCTACAGCGCTCCGCAGGTGGAGGAGTTCCTCGCCGTCGCCCGAAAAGCGTATGACGCCACCGACGACAGCGTCGGGTTGACCGCCGAGGACATCCGTCACACCGCGTTCAGCATGCACAAGGGCGGATATTCGCCTACGCACGTGGATGCGGCCCTCGAGCGTCTCGAAGACGCTTTCGCGACCCGCGACCGGGACCGTGCGGCGCAGGCGCAGGGCACCGAGGCGTGGCTGGCCGAGGTGCATGACCTCGCTCAGGTGCTCGTGAACCGGCTCAGCCGGAAGGACGGACACCGCTTCCACCGGGTGAGCGTCCTCAGCGTCGGCTACAGCCGGGCGGATGTCGACCGGCTCTCCCACAAGCTCGTCCGGTACTTCGAAGACGGGCTCCCCATAACGGTGCAAGATGTGCGCTGTGCCGTCTTCCGGCCCCAGCACGGCGGTTACCGGGAAGCCCAGGTCGACGTTGTGCTGGACAGCGTCGTCGACGTGATCCTGGCCGTCCGTTGAGGTGCGTCGCGCGCCGTGTCGAGGTCAATCGGCACCGTTATCTGGCTGTTATGTCGGATTTCCGATAGGCTCGAAAAATCGTGGGTAGACATCTGAACATCATTGAGTCCGAACACGCCGTCAGGCCCGTCAAGGTCAGAATGAGAAGGTCCCGCCCGCGAGGGCGCATCCCCCTCGTCGCCTTCACCGCCGCAGCGGCGTTCGTACTCGTCACGGTCGTCGACCCGTATTCCGGCGCGACGGCCTCACCCTACTTCCAGGTTGCCGGTGACCGATTCAACGGTGAGGCAGCCCAGGAGATCCAGGTCACTGCCGCAGCCTCGAACACCTTCACGCGTGACAGTTTCACCGTCACCGAGAAACCCAAGCCCGTTCCCGTTCCCGTTCCCGTCGCCGCTCCCGTCGCGTCCCGGTCCGCGTCGAGTTCGGCTCCATCGGCGGCCGTTCCTGACCCCGGTTCCGCGCAGGCGATTGCCGCCGATGCGGTGGCCGCCCGCGGCTGGGGCGACGATCAGTTCAACTGTCTCGTGTCGCTCTGGAACAAGGAGTCCGGCTGGCGCGTCAATGCGGAGAACAGCTCCAGCGGTGCCTACGGAATCCCGCAGTCGCTGCCGGGCTCCAAGATGGCCACCGCCGGTGATGACTGGGCGACCAACCCCGCGACCCAGATCCAGTGGGGCCTCGGCTACATCTCGGGCCGCTACGGCACCCCCTGCGGCGCCTGGGCGCACTCCGGCGACGTCGGCTGGTACTAGCGCTCTGTGTTCGTCCAGGGTCGCACGTAGACTGGCTCAATGGCCCGCAGCAACCGACCCCGTGGCCGCAAGCCCGGTCCGGGAGCCGATGATGACGGCCTTGAGCGGATGCGTGCCGGCTGGCGACGCACGGAAACCCGCCGCGACGGCCTCTGGACGGTGCAACCCGTACCGGGGCCGCAAGCCGTGAAATCGTACCTCTGCCCCGGCTGCCACGGCGAGGTTGCCCCCGGCACCGCGCACGTGGTCGCCTGGCGCGGCGACGGCGTCATGGGTGAGGCATCCGACCTTGCCGCGAGGCGCCACTGGCACTCGCACTGCTGGAAGATCAAATAACCGCCCAAGCGGCACCAGGGGAGAAACCATGACGTCGAGTGTGGAAATTCGTGGCGGCGTCGAGCTGCCGGCCGTGCGCGAGCAGATCGAGCTGCACACCGCGGACGGCCTGACCCTGGTCGGCGAACTGGCCACGCCCGTGAGCCGGGCACCGGTGGCGACGCTGGTAACGCTGCATCCGCTGCCCACTCACGGCGGCTTCATGGACTCACACATCCTGCGTAAGGCGGCCGGGCGGCTGCCGGCCCTGGCCGACCTGGCGGTGTTGCGCTTCAATACGCGCGGCACGACGTCGCCGCGCGGCACGAGTGGCGGCAGCTTCGGCGACGGCCTCGATGAGCGCCTCGACGTTGCCGCCGCGATGGCGTTCGTCGCCGAGCGCGGGCTGCCCGATCCCTGGCTGCTCGGCTGGTCGTTCGGCACGGAACTCGCAATCAAGTACGGCCTGGAGCACCCGGTCCGGGGTGCCATTCTCCTGTCGCCGCCGCTGCACCGGGCGTCTGACGCCGAGCTGGCCGCCTGGGCCGGCCGGGACGCGAGGCTGGTGGCCGTCATCCCCGAGTTCGACGACTACCTCCGCCCCGAGGAGGCCCGGGAACGCTTCGCGAGCGTGCCGGACACCCGGCTCATCGCCGTGGAGGGCGGGAAGCACCTGTGGGTGGGGGAGAGTGCCACCCGCCGCGTACTCGACGAGATCGTCGCCGTGGTCAACCCGGCCGCCGCGCCTCTGCCCACGGAGTGGACTGCATCGGCCTAGTACCCGACCGTCCTAGAGCTCGTTCTGTCGGGGGATCACGACCTGCTTGATGATCATGATGGTTGCCGCGGCGACGGGGATGGCGATCAGCGCGCCGAGGATGCCGAGCAGACTGCCGCCCGCGAGAGCGGCGACCACGACGACGGCGCCGGGAACGGCCACGGCCCGGTTCATGATGTTGGGGCTGAGCAGATAGGCCTCCACCTGCATATAGATCAGGTAGTAGATCGCGGCGACCAACGCCGTGAACATCGAGCTGCCGATTCCGGGGATCAGGCAGGTCAGCACGATGATGATCGACCCGGAGATCGTGCCCACGAGGGGGATCAGCGAGAACAGGAACGCGATCAGCGCGAGCAGCGCCGGGAACGGCGCGCCGATGATCGACAGGAAGATGAAGCTGAGCACGCCGTTGCAGAGCGCCAGGGCTCCCTGGCCGATCACGAATCGGCCGACGGATGTCGTGATCTGCTCGCTGAGATCGGCGAACCGAGCCCGCTTCGAGGCCGGTACCAGCTGATACACGGCCTGCTTGATGCTGTTCAGCGATGCCGTGAAGTACAGCGTGAGGATCAGGATGATCAGGGCGCCGAAAAGGCCGCTGACGATGGCGAGGCCGGACTGGATGATCGTGCTCGTGATGTTGGTGATGTTGCCGCCGACGAAATCGGTGACCGACTCTGTGATTTTCGACAGCGGGAGAGCCGGAAACTGCTTCTGCACATCGGCGAGAAAGGTGGAGGTGTTGATGGACGTGACCAGGTCCGGGATGGCCTTGGAGAGCTTGGAGACCTGGTCGACGATGATCGGCACGACGGCGAAGATCACTCCGGTCAGAACCCCGATCACGGCGACGAGCACCGTGAGCATGGCTGCCCAGCGGGGAAACCTCTTCTTCTCGAGCCAGGAGACGGCCGGGTCGAGCCCGAGCGCGAGGAACAGTGCCGCACCGATGTAGGTGATGATCGTTTGCAGAGTGATCACCGACGTGATGATGAGCAGGCCGACGCCGACGCCGAGGGTGCCGATCAGTCCGACGCGAAAAGCATTCTGAATCTTCACTGATGTCCCCTCGGCTGGTGTCAGTGCTCGTCGTCGTCGTTGGCGGCGACCTTTTCCGCCTGCGTGAGCAGACCGCGCAGGCTCTCGAAGTAGCCGGCCACGGCGTCACGCTCAATCCTAATCTGGGACAGGCGCTCCTCCGCGTCGGCCACGAGCACGCGCGTGCGCAGTTCGGCATCGGTCACCAGCGCGGCGGCCCGCGTCTCGGCGTCTCGCACCAGACGTTCCACCGATTCCTCGGCAACCTTCTTCGATGCCCTGACCTCATCGCGGGCGGAGGCGTCCAGCTGGTCGTTCAATGCGCGCAGTTCGACCGTGCGCCGGTTCGTCTCGGCAAGCTGCTTGGTGGCATCCGCGACGAACTTCTGCGTCTGGGCCACCGCCTCCTGGTGGCGCTGCAGCTGGCCCTGCTCCGCTTCGTCTCGCCGGGCCTTCAGCTCGACGTCGAGGTCGGCCCTGGTCTGATCGATCTCGCGCTTGAGCTTGGCGGCTTCGTGCTCTCCCCGCTTGCGAGCGGCCGTCAGATGGTTCTCCAGGTCGATGCGCAGCTGCTCGCTTTCGGCGGTGAAGTCGGCGCGGGTCTGCTCATTGTCACGACCAAGGTCGGCGTGGGACTGCTCGATCTCGGCCGCGAGGCCGACGCGTGCCTTGTCGATCTCACGGCTGAGGTCGGCGCGCTGGCGTTCGAGGTCGCGGGCCAGGTCGGTCTGGGCCTGCTCGCTTTCGACGGACAAATCCGCGCGCTGCTGCAGCGTCTCCCGTTCGAGGTCGGTTCTCGCCTGCTCGATTTCGATTGCGAGAAGGTTGCGGGCCTGTTCGGTCTCGTGGGCGAGGTCGATGCGAGCCTGTTCGGTTTCCCGGACGAGGTCGATGCGGTGCTGATCCGTCTCGGCGGCGAGGTCGATGCGAGCCTGTTCGGTTTCCCGGGCCAGGTCGGCGCGTTGCTGGTCGAGTTCGTGGGCGACTTCGGCGCGGGTCAACTCGGTCTCGCTCGTGAGCCCGGCCGCGACCTCACGGGCCTCGGTCGCCTCCCGCTGCGCCACCACGCGAACCTCGGCGGCCTCGCGCTCCGCCTCTGAGCGGATCGCGGCCACTTCCCGCTTCACGGTTGCGCGCAGCTCGGCGGCCTCGGTGGCCACCGCTCCGCGGATGGCCGCCGCTTCGTGCACGGCGTCCTGGGTGAGCGTGGTGGAGTCCTCGTGGGCCCGGGCGAGTAAGTCGTCGGCTTCAGCGACGGCATCATTGAGGATGCGGCCGGCCTTGACCGCGGCATCCGACAGAGCCCGTTCGGCGTGCTCCTTGCCCTCGCGGAGCAGGGTCTGCACTTCGCTCGCTGCGGAGGCGCGCAGCCGTTCGGCGTCGATGTCCGCCTGGGCGATCACCCTCGTCGACTGCTCTTCCGCCACGCGCAGGGTGTTCTCGAGCTTGGTGCCGAGACCGGAGAACGTGGGGCTGCCGACCTCTTCGATTTCCGCGTTCAGATCGTCGATCTGGGTGGTGAGGCGTTTGATTTCCTTCTTCGCCTCGGTGCCCTGGGTATTCGCCTGAATCAGGTCGCGGCGCAGTCCCTGGATGGTCTTGTCGACTTCGTCGCGGTCGTAGCCGCGGAATACCTGGGTGAAGTCTGCTTCGTCGTTCGCCACGCTGTCTCCTCAAAATGGGGCTCTGACCCCCGTTTACGGACTGACAGAGGGAGCCTCCACAATTTTAGTCTGTTCAGACCGCACTGGTGCGTCCCAACCCGAGGGACTATTAGGTGCCTCTCAGGGGCAACCAGTATCGTAAGACGTCCTGTCTGTTGCTGATCGGGCCCGCATCCGGGTCCAACGTGCCCGTGTGCGCGATGAGCGGCCGGCGACACAGGAGGGTTGACGTGCGTTTTGTTCTTGCCATAATGGCATTCGTCCTTGCTGCGGCGATGATTGTGCTCGGCATCGCCCAGCGGACCATTTTTCTCGATCCGGCCTCGGTGAGCCTGAGCGCATCCGTGGAGGACGCCCTCTTCGCGGTGGTCGAGTCCAGTGCGCTCAATGCGGTGCCGGGAAGCCAGACGATCACCGTCAGTGGTTCCGAAAAGGTTTTCCTGGCCTACGGGCGCACCGACGACGTCAAGGCGTGGCTCGGAGATGAACCGTACGTCGACATCCGCAAGGCCAAGGACACGGTCGCCCTCAGCAGCACGCTCATCGATCCGGCCACGGAGGCCGAATCGGCCACCGAGTCTGAGTCCGGCCCCGCGGCGCCGGCGGACCCCGCGGCTGAGCCGGAGACGGTCGCCAACCCGGCGGGCTCCGACCTGTGGCTGCAGGAGTTCACGGCTGAGAACACGCTGACCACCACCCTCAAGGTTCCCGACGGCATCTCCCTGATCGTGGCCTCCGACGGCACGGCCCCCGCGCCCACAGATGTCAGCCTGTCCTGGCCTACCGACAACTCCACTCCCTGGGCAGGCCCGCTGATCGTCGGCGGCGCTGCCGTCGGCCTGATCGGCTTGATCATCTACCTCCTGGCGCTCCTGCACCTGCGCCGCTCCCGCGGCCCCCGCCGCAATCTGCCCCGCGGACCACGGATGCCCCGGCTCCCGCGCGTGCCCCGTCCAAAGGCCATCAAGGCGAGCCAGATCAACCGATCCGGTAAATCGATCGCCCGGTCCATGGTCGCCGTGCCCGTGATCCTGGTCAGCGGTTTGGTGCTCAGCGGTTGCTCGGCCGATTTCTGGCCGGCCACGTCCTCTCCCGACGCTGCCGCCAGTGGGACGCCGACTCCGACCGACACCGCCGGCCCGGCCCAGGACGTGCCGCCGCCCGCCGTGACGGTGCCGCAACTCGAACGCATCGTGACCGATATCGCCTCGGTGACCGCGGATGCCGATGCGAGCCTCAACGCCGACACCCTCGCCACCCGGTTCACCGGCCCGGCATTGGAGAAGCGACTGGCGAACTACAAGATCCGCGGGGCCGACCCGGCCATCGCCGCGCTTCCGGCGCTGCCCACGTCGCCCCTCCGGCTCACGCTGCCGCAGCAGTCCTCCACCTGGCCGCGCGTCGTCATGACGGTCCTCCAGGACGAGGCTGACACCGCCGCCGCGCCGACGGCCATCGTGCTGCGACAGGAGTCGCCGCGGGCCGACTACCTGGTCGAATACATGATTCAGCTTGAAGCGGCCGCCACGGTCCCCAAGGTCGCCCCGGCGACCATCGGCGCCCCGATCATTGCGCCCGACTCCACGTTCCTCCTGCTCTCACCCGACCAGGTCGCCGCGGCCTACGCCGACGTGCTCCAGCTGGGGGAGGCCAGCCCCTCCTACGCCCTGTTCGAGGCGGAGGGCGACAGCTTCCGCACCCAGGTCACCGAACTGAAGACCTCACGCCAGGCCGGCCTGCCCTCGACGGCGTCGATCGAATTCGGTGCGGCCGCCGGCACCGGGCGCACCGTGGCATTGGCGACCAACGACTCCGGCAGTATCGTCGCCGTGAGCCTGACCGAGACCGAGACGGTGAAACCGGTGGATGCCGGCGCGACCGTGAGCCCCGAGGGTGCCAGCAAGGCCCTCTCCGGCATTACCGCCACGGCCAAGGGCATCACCAGCACCTACGGCGACCAACTCCTGTTCCATGTTCCGGCCGCCGGTTCGAACGAAAAAATCGTCCTCCTTGGTTTTTCCCAGGGTCTGATCTCATCAACGGAGCTTCCATGAGTGTTGTCCCCCCGTCCCTGTCCGGCATGAACCTGCGTGGAGCCGTAGACCTGTCTACGCTGGTGAACCGTCCGGCGGCGCCGGCCGCGGGCGCACCGCCGGCGCCGGTGGGGCCAGGGGCGCCGGGCGCGCCCGGTACACCCGCGGTGGGTCCGGTCGCCGTACCCAGTCTCGTGCTCGAGGGCACGGATGCGAATTTCGGCGAGATACTGGAACTCTCGATGAGCGTTCCGGTCATCGTGGACCTCTGGGCCGAATGGTGTGAGCCGTGCAAGCAGCTCACGCCGATCCTGGAAAAGCTCGTCCTGGAATACGCCGGCCAGTTCGTGCTGGCCAAGGTCGACGTGGACTCGAACCCGCAGCTCACCCAGGCCTTCCAGGCGCAATCGATCCCGACCGTGGCCGCCGTGATCGGCGGTCAGCCGGTGCAGCTGTTCAGTGGCGCACTGCCTGAGGGCCAGGTGCGCGAGGTTCTGCACCGGGTCTTCGAGCTCGCGGCGCAGCACGGCGTCACCGCCATGGCCGCCGCCCCGGAGGCCGCCGGCGACGCCGAAGCGGAGGCGCCGGCCGCCGAAGAACCCGAGCTGCCGCCGCTGCACCAGGAGGCCTACGACGCCATCGAGCGCGGAGACTATGACGCGGCGATCGCCCTCTACAAGACGGCGCTGGCGCGGGACCCCCGGGACCAGATGGCCGTCGCCGGCCTGGCCCAGGTGAGCCTCCTGGCCCGGTTGCACGGCAAGACCATGGCCGATATCCGCTCCGCCGCGGCGGCCGCGCCCCACGACCTTCAGACGCAGCTCGCGGTCGCCGACCTCGACCTTTCCGGCGGTCACATCGAGGATGCCTTCGATCGGCTGCTCGCCCTCTTCCCCGCGCAGGAGCCGGCCGGCCGCAACCTGATCCGCGAGCGTATCCTGGAATTGTTCGAGGTCATCGGCCAGGACGACCCGCGGGTGCCGCCCACCCGCTCCCGCCTGACCGCGCTGCTGTACTAGACGGCATCGAACTCGTTCGGGATGGGGTCGCTCAGTCCCACGCTCTGCAGCAGCAAAAAATGGCCCCGTCGGCGTTTCCGACGGGGCCATTTGCGCGCTCTCGCGCACTGGGGCGAAGCGGGTCAGCGGTGTAGGCGCAGCCAGAGACCGGCCAGCGGGGGCAGGGTCACCACGGCGGATGCCGGGCGTCCGGCCCACGGCACGGCGAGCGCGGTCACGGCACCCAGGTTTCCGACCCCGGAGCCGCCGAAGTCCGCGGCATCCGTGTTCAGAATCTCCTCCCACACCCCGGCGAACGGCAGGCCGACCTGGTAACCGTTGTGCGGTGCCCCAGAGAAGTTGAACAGGCAGGCAATGGGGTTGCCGTCGGCGTCCCAGCGCAGGAACGAAACCACGTTCTGGGCGGCCGCGCCGCCCTCGAGCAGCTCGAAGCCGCTCGGGTCGTTGTCCTGGGCCCAAAGGCTCGGGTTCGACCGGTACACCCGGTTCAGCTGGCCGACAAGCGTGAACAGGCCGCGGTGAGCCGGCTGGTCGAGGGTCCACCAGTCCAGGCCGCGCTCCTCGCTCCACTCGGAGCGCTGCCCGAATTCCTGACCCATGAACAGAAGTTGCTTGCCGGGGTGCGCCCACATGAAGGCGAGATAGGCACGCACGTTGGCGAGCTGCTGCCAGGAGTCACCGGGCATCTTCGCGACCAGCGAGCCCTTGCCGTGCACGACCTCGTCGTGGCTGATCGGCAACAGGAAATTCTCGCTGAACGCGTAGACGAATGAGAACGTGATCTGGTTGTGGTGGTGCGCCCGATACATCGGGTCGATCTGCATGTACTCCAGCGTGTCGTGCATCCAGCCCATGTTCCATTTGAAACCGAACCCGAGACCACCGGCACTGGTCTGCGCCGTGACCCCACCCCAGTTGGTGGACTCCTCGGCGATCATGACCGTGCCGGGATTTCGCTTGTAGGCGGTGGCCGTGATCTCCTGCAACAGGCTGATCGCCTCGAGGTTCTCGTTGCCGCCGTGGATATTCGGCTCCCACTGGCCGTCCTCGCGGGAGTAGTCCAGGTAGAGCATCGAGGCCACGGCGTCGACCCGCAGCCCGTCGATGTGGAACTCCTCGAGCCAGTAGAGGGCGTTCGCGACCAGAAAGTTGCGAACCTGTTTCTGGCCGAAGTCGAAGACGTAGGTGCCCCAGTCCATCTGCTCGCCGCGGCGAGGGTCGGGGTGCTCGTACAGCGCTTCGCCGTCGAAGCGGGCCAGCGCAAAGTCGTCTTTCGGGAAGTGCCCGGGCACCCAGTCCATCAAGACGCCGATGCCGGCCCGGTGCAGCCGGTCGATCAGGTAGCGCAGGTCGTCGGGGTGGCCGAACCGGCTCGTCGGCGCGTAGTAGCCGCTGACCTGGTAGCCCCACGAGCCGCCGAACGGATGCTCGGTGAGTGGCATGAACTCCACGTGCGTGAACGCCAGTTCGTTCAGATAGTCGATCAGCTGGTCGGCGAGGTCGCGGTAGCTCAGCCCCGGACGCCACGACCCGACGTGCATCTCGTAGATGCTCATGGCCCGGTTGTGGGGGTCGGTGGCCGAACGGTCGGTGAGCCAGCCGGCATCCGCCCACTCGTAGCTGGTCTCACCGATGATGGAGGCCGTCTTGGGCGGGATCTCGGTGTAGCGGGCCATCGGGTCGGCCTTGCGCACCCAGTCGCCCGAGCGGGTCAGCAGCTCGAACTTGTAGTTGGAGCCGGCGGTCAGCCCAGGCACGAACAACTCCCAGACCCCGGTGCTGCCCATGTTGCGCATGGCGTGCAGCGTGCCGGTCCAGGCGTTGAAGTCGCCGATCACGCGGACGGCCCGGGCATGCGGGGCCCACACGGCGAAGGATGTTCCAGACGTGGTGCCCAGCGGGCCCGCGTTCGGCCGGTAGTGGGCGCCGAGAACATCCCACAGGCGTTCGTGGCGACCCTCGCCGAGAAGGTGCAGATCGAGCTCGCCGAGGGTGGGCAGGTAGCGATAGGGGTCGTCGACGATCCAGGTGGGGGCGTCGCTGTAGCGGGCCTCCAGCAGGTAGTCCTGAAGGCCGAGAGTGCTCACGCCCTGCCAGATACCGTGGCCCAGGTGCGCCAGCTCCACATGCGCGCCCGTGAGCAGCACGGCGAAGACCTCGGTCGCGAGCGGGCGGAGGGCACGGATGACGGTGAGCGGGTCCGCGATACCGGCCTGATCGATCAGGTGCTGGCCGAGGACCTCGTGCGGGTTGTAGTAGCTGCCCGTGGAGACGGCCTGGAGGACGTGGTCGGCGATGACCGGCAGCTCGAACGGCCCGGCGGAGTGCAGCGCTCCGGCAGGCTTCGGCACGCTCGCCTTCACGGCTCCCTGCGGCTGGGCGGCAACCGACTCGTCCAGGAACTTCTGGTCAGTGGTCCTTTTGTCAGTGGTCCTTTTGTCAGTGGTCTTCTTGGCTGCGGTCTTCGTGTCTGCGGCCTTCGTGTCTTCGGCCTTTTTGGCCGCCGGACCTCCCTGTGCGTGCTTCATTGAGCTGGTCCTTTCACGTGCAGGATGTGCACCGGTTCGGTGAATGCGTCGAGGCGCACGAAGTTGTCGGCCGACCAGGTCCAGATGGCGCCGGTGATCAGGTCCTCGACCTCGAACACGGAGCCGTACGGCAGACCGAACCGGGCGACGTCGAGGTGCACGACGGTTTGGCGCACGGAGTGGGGGTCGACGTTGGCGACGATGATCAACGCATCCGAGTGCCCGCTGCCCGTGAACGGCGCGTCGAGGAATTTGCTGTAGACAAGGATCCCCTCGTCTTCGCTCTCGTGGAGATCGAGGTTGCGCAGCTGCCCGAGGGCCGGGTGCTCGGCGCGGATCCGGTTGAGAAGGGTGAGGTAGGGCGCCAGGGACGCGCCGGCCGCTTCGGCGCCCGCGAAGTCACGCGGCCGGTACTGGTACTTCTCGTTGTCGATGTTCTCCTCGGCGCCGGGCCGGGCCACGCACTCAAACAGGTCGAAGCCCGTGTACACGCCCCAGGTCGGCGCCGCGGTGGCCGCGAGGGCCGCCCGGATTTTAAACGCCGCCGGACCGCCGAACTGCAGATACTCGGAGAGGATGTCGGGCGTGTTCACGAACAGGTTCGGCCGCAGGAAGTCGGCGGTCTTGTGGGCAAGGCCATCGAAGAATTCCGCGAGTTCCTGCTTCGTGTTGCGCCAGGTGAAGTAGGTGTACGACTGCTGGAACCCCACCTTGCCCAGACCCTGCAGCAGGGCAGGCCGGGTGAAGGCCTCGGCGAGGAAGAAGACATCCGGGAATTCGGCGTTGATCTCAAAAATCAGCCACTCCCAGAAATCGAGCGGCTTCGTGTGCGGGTTGTCGACCCGGAAAATATTGACGCCCACTCCGATCCAGTACCGCACGATCCGCAGCACCTCAGCGCGGATACCCAGAGGGTCATTGTCGAAGTTGACCGGGTAGATGTCCTGATACTTCTTCGGCGGGTTCTCGGCGTAGGCGATGGACTCGTCGGGAAGCGTGGTGAACCACTCCGGGTGCTCGGTGACCCAGGGGTGGTCGGGCGACGCCTGCAGGGCCAGGTCGAGCGCGACCTCGAGGCCGTTCTCGCGAGCAACCGCAAGAAAGAACTGGAAGTCGGCGACGGTGCCGAGGTCCGGGTGGATGGCGTCGTGGCCGCCGTGCGCCGACCCGATCGCCCAGGGCGAGCCGGGGTCGTTCGGTCCGGCGTCGAGCGTGTTGTTGGGTCCCTTGCGGAAAGCCAGGCCGATCGGGTGGATCGGCGGCAGGTAGAGCACGTTGAATCCCATCGCGGCGACGGCCGGAAGCCGGTTGGCCGCGGTGCGGAAGGTGCCGCTCTGCCAGGAGCCGTCGGCGCGCTTCACGGCGCCCTCCGACCGAGGGAAGAACTCGTACCAGGAGCCGACGCCGGCCCGGGTGCGTTCGACCAGCACGGTCCGGGATTCCGAGACCGATTCGAGCCCGGCCATCGGGCGCACGGCGGCCGCGGCAGCCAGCTTCGGGCTGCTGAGCACTTCGAAGCGGGCGGCGACGGACTTGGCCGGGTCGACGAGGGACTTCGCGGCCGCGGTGAACGTGCGCCGCTCGTTCAGAGGGCGGGTCTTGACGGCGCTCTCACGGATGAGCAGCTCAGAGCCGATCAGGAACATGAGTTCCACATCGACCTCGGCGGGGATCTTCAGCGAGGCGTTGTGCCGCCAGGTGGCCCAGTCGTCGGCGTAGGCGCGCACGCGGTAGGTCCAGCGGCCCTGGGTTCCGAGGGTGACGAGGCTCTCCCAGCGGTCGGTTCCGGGGGAGTTCAGGGACATCGGATGCTGCGACTCGGTTCCATCGGGAGCGGTCAGCAGCAGCATGACGCCGATGAGGTCGTGCCCCTCCCTGAACGCGGTCGCGGCGAACGGAACCGCTTCGCCCACGAACGCCTTCGCGGGCCAAAGGTCGTCGTTTAATTGAGGGGACAGATCGAGGATCGGGATACGGCCGATCCGAGGTTCTGCCGGGACTGTCGTCTGGACTTCCTGAACCGCGCCGAGGGTTTCAGGAGCCGCACCTGTGCGTTTTACTGTCTTAGCCACCTACTGACCGTAGCGCGGATCGGGGGTGTATTGCTGCCTCTATTCACCCGCCGGACACGTCACGCACCTAGGCTGAGGATGTGAAAGCGATCCGCAAATTTACCGTCCGAACCGTGCTGCCCGAGTCGCTCGCCGCGCTCGACGAGCTTGCCGGCAACCTGCGCTGGTCCTGGCATGAGCCGACCCGCCAGTTGTTCGAGCACATCGCCCCCGAATTGTGGCGTGAGAGCGGTACCGACCCGGTCGCGTTGCTGGGGGCCGTCGACACGGCCCGCCTCGAAGCGCTCGCCCAGGACAACGACTACGTGGCGTGGGCGAACGCCACCCGCGACGAGCTGCGCGACTACCTCGAGAAGCCCCGCTGGTACCAGGGGCTCGAGGGCGACAAGCCGGCATCGATCGCCTATTTCTCCCCGGAGTTCGGCATCGCCGCCGCGTTGCCGCAGTACTCGGGCGGCCTCGGCATCCTCGCCGGCGACCACCTGAAGAGCGCCTCGGACCTTGGCGTGCCGCTGGTCGGTGTTGGCCTCTTCTACCGTGCCGGGTACTTCAGCCAGGCCATCTCACCCGACGGCTGGCAGCTGGAGAGCTACCCGCTGCTCGACCCCGACGGCCTGCCGCTGTCGGTGCTGCGCCGGGCCGACGGCTCGCCCGTGCAGGTCTCCCTCGCACTTCCCGACGACCGAACCCTGCACGCGCGGGTCTGGCAGGCGATGGTCGGCCGCATCCGGCTCTTGATGCTCGACACCGACATCCCCGAGAACACCGACGACCTGCGACTGGTCACCGACCGCCTGTACGGCGGCGGCGGCGAACACCGTCTGCTGCAGGAGCTGCTGCTCGGCATCGGCGGCGCGCGCGCCGTGAAGAAGTGGAGCAGCCTCAACGGCCAGGCCGACCCTGAGGTGTTCCACACCAACGAGGGTCACGCCGGTTTCCTCGGCCTCGAACGCATCTCCAGCCTGATCGGCGAGGGGCTCAGTTTCTCGGAGGCGCTGCAGGTGGCCCGGGCCGGAACGGTGTTCACGACCCACACGCCGGTCGCCGCCGGCATTGACCGGTTCGAGCGCAGCCTGGTGCGGCGCTACTTCGAGACCGACCTGCTTCCGGGCGTCGCCGTCGACGACCTCCTCGCCCTCGGCGCGGAGAACTTCGAGGATGGCAACCCGGACGTCTTCAACATGGCCCTGATGGGCCTGCGACTGGGGCAGCGCGCCAACGGCGTCTCGAAGCTGCACGGCGAGGTCAGCAGGGTGATGTTCAAGGGTCTATGGCCCGGTTTCGACGCCGACGACGTGCCGATCGCCTCGATCACGAACGGTGTGCACGCCCCCACCTGGACCGACCCGGCCCTTCTCGCGCTCGCGCAGAGCCGACTGGGCACCAGCGACACGTCCGCCGCCGATTGGGCGTCGCCCGCCGTGTCCGACACGGATCTGTGGCAGGTGCGCGGCCAGATGCGCCTGCAGTTCGTCGAGGACGCCCGCCGACGGATCGCCGCGGCCTGGGAGGGGCAGAACCCGGGCGGCATCGTGCCGTCCTGGATCGGGCGGGTCTTCGACCCGAACGTTCTCACGATCGGGTTCGCCCGCCGCGTGCCGACCTACAAGCGTCTGACCCTGATGCTGCACGACCCCGAGCGGTTGCGCGCGCTGCTGCTGCACTCCGAACACCCGATCCAAATCGTAATCGCGGGCAAATCGCATCCGGCCGACGAGGAGGGCAAGCGCCTGATCCAGAGGATCGTGCAGTTCGCGGCCGACCCGGCGCTGCGCACCAAGATCGCGTTCCTGCCCGACTACAACATCGGTATGGCCCAGCTGATGTACCCAGGCACGGATGTCTGGCTCAACAATCCGCTGCGCCCGCTCGAGGCGTGCGGCACGTCCGGCATGAAGGCGGCCCTGAACGGCGCCCTCAACCTGTCGATCCTCGACGGCTGGTGGCCGGAATACTACGACGGCAACAACGGTTGGGCGATCCCCACCGCAGACGCCGCCGGTGACGCGGCCGAACGTGACCGGCTCGAGGCGGACGCGCTGTACGAGCTGATCGAGCACCAGGTCGCACCGAAGTTCTACGACCGCAACGCCGACGGAGTGCCCGAACGCTGGGTCTCCTCGATTCGGCAGTCGCTCGCGAAGCTCTCACCGGAACTCAACGCCGGTCGGATGGTGCGCCAGTACGTGCAGGAGCTGTACCGGCCTGCCGGCACGGCCGAGGCCCGCCTGTCCGAGAACAACTACCGGGCCGCCCGGGAATTGGCCGCCTGGAAGGGGCGGATCGTCTCGGCCTGGCCCGGCGTAGCCGTGACCCACGTCGAATCCGGCGGCGTCGCCTCGGTGCCGCAGGTCGGCGACGAACTGCACCTCCGCGCACACGTGCAGCTGAACGGTCTTGCGCCCGAGGACGTCACCGTCGAGGTCGTCTACGGCAAGAGCCTCGCCAATGACGACCTGAGTGATGTCAGTACCCTGCCGCTCAATACGGAACCGTTCGGGACCGGTGCGACGGATGCCAGCTCGCCGACGCTCTTCACCGGCACGATAGAACTCGACCGTGGCGGCGCATTCGGCTACACCGTGCGGGTCGTGCCGCGCAACGAGCTCCTGGTGAGCCCCGCCGAGATGGGTCTGATCGCCGTCGCCGGCTAGCGCTGACCGGCCTCACGAAAAAGCACCTTCGTTCCGACGGGGGTGTTTTTTCGTGCGGTTACGGGCGTGCGATCGCCGCGAAGACCGCGGAGGCTGCCCGGGCCAGATCGGCCGGTGTCAGCTCGATGTCGAAGCCGCGGCGCCCGCCGGAGACGAAGACGGTGTCGAACGTCAGGGCGCTCGCGTCGACCACGGTCGTGAGCCGGCTCTTCTGACCGATCGGGCTGATGCCGCCCACCACGTAGCCGGTCTTGCGCTCGGCGAGCGACGGGTCTGCCATCACGGCTTTCTTTGCACCCACGGCGGTGGCCAGGGCCTTGAGGTCGAGCTGGCCGGTGACCGGCACGACGCCGACGACCAGCCGGCCGTCGACATCCGTCAGCAGGGTCTTGAACACCCGGCCGGCGGCGACGCCGAGTTTCTCCGCCGCTTCCAGGCCGAAACTCGTCGACGACGCCTCGTGCGGGTAGACGTGCGGGGTGAACGGGATGCCGGCGCGCACGAGCGCCACCGTCGCCGGAGTTCCGGCGCTTCCCTCCACCCGTTTGGCCACGGTCAGCGGCCCCCGGTCCGGTTGCCCACGCTTCGTGCGCCCACGCTCAGTGCGCCCGGAGCAGCTGCATCGAGGCGGCCGGAACGAGGAACTGGTCGCCGGGGGCGTGCTCGATGACGGCGTCGCTCAGGTCGTCGTGGCTGGAATCCCAGAGCAGCGAGTACGAGGTGACGCCCGCGTGCAGGGGCAGCGTCACCGTCACCTCTTCCTCACGACCCTGCACGATCAGCAGGATTCGGTTGAAATCCTCGTGCTCCGGGGTGCTCGCCGCCAGGTACTGCAGAGTGCGCTCATCGGACGAGTGCCAGTCGTCCTCGGACATGGACCGGCCCTCCGCGTTGTACCAGTCCATTTCGCTGGCGCTGAGGGTCGTCTCGCCGGGGCGTCCGAACCGCACCGGGCGCAGCGCCGGGTTCTCGCGGCGCAGCTGGAGCAGGCGCCGGGTTACCCGGTGCAGGTCCTCCTGCCAGTCGTCGAGGTCCCAGTTCAACCAGGTGAGCTCACTGTCGTGGCAGTAGGCGTTGTTGTTGCCGCGCTGGCTGCGACCGAATTCGTCGCCCGCGGTGATCATCGGCACACCGGCCGACAGCAGCAGGGTCGCGAGCAGGTTGCGCATGGCCTTGCGCCGGGCGGTCAGGATGTCCCGGTCTCGGGTCGGGCCCTCCGCGCCGTGGTTGAACGAGTTGTTGGAGTCGGTGCCGTCGCGGTTCGACTCCCCGTTGCCGACGTTGTGCTTGACGTTGTACGAGGTCAGGTCGGCCATCGTGAAACCGTCGTGGGCCGTGATGAAGTTGAGCGAGGCGAGCGGGCCGCGCTCCCGGGAGAATGTGTTCGCGGAACCTGCCAGGCGGGTCGCGAAGCGCCCGATCCCGCTCCCGGCGTGCCCGTCGCGGGCGGCCGCCAGGTCGGTCAGCCAGAACGAACGCATGCGGTCGCGGTAGCGGTCGTTCCACTCGGTCCAGCCGTCCGGGAAATTGCCGGTCTGCCAGCCGCCCATCCCGATGTCCCAAGGCTCGGCGATCAGCTTGACCGTCGAGAGTTCCGGGTCGGCCGTGATCGAGGCGAGCAGTGGGCTGTCCGCCTGAAAGTCGACGTTCTCGTCCCGGGCGAGCGTGGCCGACAGGTCGAAGCGGAAACCGTCGATCTGCACCTCGTTCGCCCAGTAGCGCAGAGAGTCGAGCACGAGCCGGCGGGGAACGTCGTGGGAGACGTTCAGGGTGTTGCCGCAACCCGTGACGTCGATGTATCCGCCGGCGCTGTTCTGCCGGTAGTAGGCGGCGTTGTCGATGCCGCGGAGGCTGCTGACGGGGCCGTTCGGGCCCTCCTCGGCGGTGTGGTTGTAGACCACGTCCAGGATGACCTCGAGGCCGGCCTCGTGCAGGAGCTTGACCATGCCCTTGAATTCCCGGAGCACCGCTTCGGGACCGGCGGCCTGGGACTTCTGGGTGGCGTAGTCGGCGTGCGGTGAAAAGAAGTTGAAGGTGTTGTAACCCCAATAATTGCTCAGACCCTGCTTGAGCAGGCGCTGCTCGGACACGAATGCCTGCACCGGCAGCAGTTCGACGCTGGTCACGCCGAGGTTCTTCAGGTAGCCGATGGTCGACTCGTGGGCAAGGCCCGCATAGGTGCCGCGGAGGTTCGCCGGCACCGAAGGGCTGAGGTTGGTGAGGCCGCGAACGTGGGCCTCGTAGACCACGGTGTGGTCCAGAGCGATCCTCGGTTTGACCGAACCGGCCCAGTCGAAATCGCCATCGACTACGGAAGACTGCCACTGGTCGGGACCGACCCGCACGAGTCCCCGGGAATAGGGTTCGACCAGTGTCTTCTCGGGGTGGAAGGAGTTGCGGGGGGCGGCGGGACCAGAGACGCGGATGCCGTAGCGGCGTCCGGGGGAGAGGGTTCGAGAGTGTCCGGACCAGACGCCGTGCTCATCCTTGACCATGGGCACGGTCTTGATGATCCAATGGGGGTCGGTGGCGTCGAAGATGCACAGGTCGATGGCGTCGGCGGTCTCCGACCACACGCGGAGTTCGCCGCCGTGGGTCGTGACTCGCACGCCGAGGCTGTGCAGGGGATCAGGCGGGGTCATGCGTTCTAGAGTAATGAGTGCAGAAGCCGTGTATTACCACCCGGAGAACCGCCGGTGGGACCCGGCGAAACTCGAGCGAGCGCGAAAGGAGTGAGATGGCGATCTATCTGGACCATGCGGCAACCACCCCCATGCTGCCCGAAGCCATTGACGCCTACGTTCGGGCGATGGGGGTGGTGGGCAATCCCGCATCCGTTCACAGTCAGGGTCAGAACGCGAAACGGATGCTCGAGGAGGCCCGCGAGCAGGTCGCCGCCAGCCTCGGCTGCGACCCGATCGAGGTAGTCTTCACCGGCGGCGGCACCGAGGCGATCAACCTCGGCATCAAGGGGCTGTTCTGGGCCAGGCAGCCGCGCACCCGCATCCTCGTTCCCGGCGGCGAGCACCACGCCACCATGGACACGGTCGAGTGGCTCGAACGCCACGAGGGGGCCGTGGTCGAGTGGCTGCCGCTGGACGCCGTCGGCCGGATCGACCTGTCAGCGGTTGCCCAATCCATCGCCGCGAACCCCGACGACATCGCCCTGGTCACCTGTCTCAGCGCCAACAACGAGGTCGGGACCCTGCAACCGGTCGCCGAGGTGGCCGCGCTCGCCGCGGCGTACGGCATCCCGGTGCACGTCGACGCGGTGGCGGCGTACGGTCACGTTCCGATCGATTTCCACGCCCTCAGCCAGGCCGGCGTGGCCGCGCTCAGCGTCTCGGCGCACAAGATCGGCGGCCCGGTCGGGATCGGGGCGCTCGCCCTCGCGCGCCGGGCCACGGTCGAGCCGCTGCTGCACGGCGGCGGGCAGCAGCGTCAGGTACGCAGCGGCACTCAGGACGTCGCGGCGGCCGTGGCGTTCGCGGTCGCGGCCAACGCCCTGCACGACCTTCAGGCCGAGAACGCGCGGATCTCCGCGCTGCGCGAGCGCCTCGTCGTCGGCGTCTCCGCGGCCGTGCCCTCCGCTGTGGTGAACGGCGACCCGGACCCGCAAAACCATCTGCCGGGCACCGCGCATTTCAGCTTCCCGGGCTGCGAGGGTGACTCGCTCCTGTTCCTGCTCGACGTGGCGGGCATCTCGGTGTCCACGGGGTCCGCCTGCCAGGCGGGCGTGCCCGAGCCCTCCCACGTGCTGCGCGCCATGGGCCGCAGCGAAGTGGAGGCGCGCGGCGCCCTGCGGATCACCCTCGGCCGCACCAACACCGAGGCCGACGTCGACGCTCTGCTCGCCGCCCTCCCGGCCGCCCACGCCCGGGCGGCCCGGGCCGGCCTGGCCGACCGGATGCCGGGCCGCTGAGCCGCGCCGCGGCATCCGCGCTCTGCTGCACGTTGTCGCTCCTCACCCGCCGCGCGGCTGACGTGGTGGTGCTGGACGCCGTGGACCTACACGTGTAAGGTATTTCTTACAGGTAAATGGATGTCGAGGGGAGCGTGAGCACGATGACGCTCGACGAGGAGATCGCCCGGCTGTCCGCACTCGCCAACCCGCACCGGTTCCGCATTATCGCCCTGCTGGCGGAGGAGTCCCTCCATGTGAGTGAGCTCGCCCGTCGGCTGGGGATGTCCCGGGCACTGTTGTATATGCACCTGCAACGACTCGAATCGGCCGGTTACGTGACCGGGCACCTCGAACTCTCCGACGACGGCAAGGCCCTGAAATTTTTCGAGGTCGTTTCGTTCGAGGTCACCACCAACGTCGCACGCATCGTTGCGGCGGTCGCAGCCGATACAGAAAGCACACACTGATGGACAACATTCCCTGGTTCGCCTGGATCGCCATTGTCGGCATCATCGCCGGAGTCACATCGAGCATCGTGGCGGCCGTGCTGCGGTCGCGCGAGAAGCAGGCGGAGTTCGCCGGAGCGGCGGACCTGCGCGGCCTCGTCGAGCAGAGCACCGCGAGCAATCAGGCCGTGCTGGACCGGCTCGCACTGCTGGAGCTCCGCCTCGACTCGATCGAGCGAACCCTGACCGATATCCCCTGACCGATATCCCCTGGCCCTGGCCCTGGCCCTGGCCTTGGCCTTGGCTGGTGCCGCGGGCATCCGTCGTCGCTCGTCCCGGCCCATCGTTTCGTTGCGCGGGGGCTGGGCGGGGGCTGCGCGGGGGCGCTCACCCGATTACACTCGTCAGGTGAAGGTTTTGGCAGCAATGAGCGGTGGGGTGGACTCCGCCGTCGCCGCAGCCCGCATGGTCGAGGCGGGACACGAGGTGGTCGGGGTGCACCTGGCCCTCAGCCGGATGCCCGGAACCCTGCGGACCGGCAGCCGCGGCTGCTGCACGGTCGAAGACTCGATGGATGCCCAGCGGGCGGCCAACATCATCGGCATCCCGTACTACGTCTGGGACTTCTCCGAGCGGTTCAAGCTCGACGTGGTTGACGACTTCATCGCCGAATATGCCGCCGGCCGCACCCCGAACCCCTGCATGCGCTGCAACGAGCGGATCAAGTTCGCCGCCCTGCTCGAAAAAGCCCTCGACCTGGGCTTCGACGCCGTCGCCACCGGTCACTACGCCACGATCGTGACGGATGCCGACGGCAACCGAGAGCTGCACCGCGCCAGCGCCTGGGCCAAGGACCAGTCCTATGTGCTCGGCGTGCTCACCCAGGACCAACTGGCGCACTCGATGTTCCCGCTCGGCGCGACGCCGTCCAAGGCCGAGGTGCGAGCGGAGGCCGCGGCGCGCGGTTTCTCGGTGGCGAACAAGCCCGACTCCTACGACATCTGCTTCATCCCCGACGGCGACACCCGAGGCTGGCTGGCCGAGCGCGTGCCCCCGGCGACCGGAGACATCCTCGACCGGGACGGCAACACCCTGGGCACGCACGAGGGGGCGGCCGCGTTCACCGTCGGGCAGCGCAAGGGGCTGCAGATCGGCACCCCGGCGGCCGACGGCAAGCCCCGGTTCGTCCTCGAGGTGCGCCCGATCTCCAACACCGTCGTCGTCGGGCCGAAAGAGGCGCTCGCGATCAAGAAGATCGCCGGCACGAAGTTCACCTGGTGCGGCGTGGCCCCCGCACACCCGGAGATCGCCTTCGGCTGCGACGTGCAGATCCGCGCCCACGCCGACCCGGTTCCCGCCGTGGCCCAGATCGTTCCGCTCGAGGCCGGCTCGTCCGCCGAGACCAGCGCGAGCCGCGGGAGCGGCGCCACCACCGAGCTCGTCATCATCCCGACCGAGCCGCTCACCGGCGTCGCACCCGGGCAGACCGCCGTCGTCTACCTCGGCACCCGCGTGCTTGGGCAGTGCACGATCGACCGCACGGTCAGTGCCGTCGAGAGCGCCGTCGAGAGTGCCGTCGCCGCCGCTGATGCCGTCGCCGTCGATGCATAGCCCGGCGTCCGACCCGGCGGCAGACGCGCCCCTGCACATCGCCGCGGCCGAGGTCTCCGACCTGACCCAGCGCATCCTGGAAGCACGGGACGCGTACTACGACCGCAACGAGGCCGTCATCACCGACGCGGAGTACGACGCGTCGGTGCGCCGCCTCGCCGAGCTCGAGCGGGAATTCCCCGAGCTGGCCAGTCAGGACAGCCCGACCCAGACCGTGGGCGGCCGCGCCGAGACCAGCCTGTTCGATCCGGTGCAGCATGCCGAACGCATGCTCAGCCTCGACAACGTCTTCTCGCTCGACGAATTCGGCCTCTGGGCCGCGAAGGTCGAACGGGACGCCGGGCGGCCCGTGCACTACCTCTGCGAGCTCAAAATCGACGGACTCGCGATCAACCTGCGCTACGAGCAGGGGGTGCTGGTCAGCGCCGCCACCCGCGGCGACGGGGTGGTCGGCGAGGACGTCAGTGAGAACGTCGCCTGGGTGCCCGGCATTCCGAGAAAACTGCGGGGCACCGGGCATCCGGCCCTGATGGAGGTTCGCGGTGAAGTGTTCTTCCCGGTCGCCGAATTCCTCGAGCTCAACGCGCAGCAGGTCGCCGCCGGCGAACGCGTTTTCGCGAATCCGCGCAACGCGGCGGCCGGCTCCCTGCGCCAGAAGGCCGAGGGTAAGGCCGCGGAACCGCTGCGCCTGATGCGGGCCAGGCTCGGCCGGCTCCGGATGCTGGTGCACGGCATCGGCGCGTGGGCCACCCCGCCGGTTGCGTCCCAATCCGGCGTCTACGAGCTGTTGCAGGGCTGGGGTCTGCCCACCAGCAGCTACTACCGGGTGGAACCCTCCGCGGCTCTCGCGGCGGATTTCATCGCGTACTACGGCGAGCACCGCGCCAGCGTCGACCACGAGATCGACGGCATCGTGATCAAGGTCGACGAGTTGGCCCTGCATGCCGAACTTGGTGCCACCAGCCGGGCGCCGCGCTGGGCGATCGCCTACAAATACCCGCCCGAACAGGTCAACACCAGGCTGCTCGACATCGTCGTCAGCGTCGGCCGGACCGGCCGGGCCACGCCGTTCGCCGTGATGAAGAAGGTGCGGGTCGCCGGTTCCGAGGTGCGCCAGGCCACCCTGCACAACCAGGACGTGGTCCAGGCCAAGGGCGTCCTGATCGGCGACATCGTCGTGCTGCGCAAGGCCGGCGACGTCATCCCCGAGGTGCTCGGCCCGGTGGTCGAGCTGCGCGACGGCACCGAGCGAGCCTTCGTCATGCCGGTGAACTGCCCGGAGTGCGGCACGCCGCTCGCCCCGACCAAGGAGGGCGACATCGACCTCCGCTGCCCGAACGCGCGCAGCTGCCCGGCTCAGGTGCGCGGCCGGGTCGAGCACATCGGCTCCCGCGGCGCCCTCGACATCGAGGTGCTCGGCGAGGTGGCCGCCGCCGCTCTCACCCAGCCCACCCGTCCGGCGGAGCCGCCCCTGCCCACCGAGGCCGGCCTGTTCGACCTCACCCTCGACGACCTGCTGCCGATCGAGGTCATCGTGCGGGACGCCGAGACCGGGTTGGCCAAGGAAGAGGATGACGGCTCCGTGCGACTGCGCACGCCGTTCCGGCGCAACCCTACGGCCGCCGAGAAGAAGGAGGGCGTCGAGGGACCGCAGGCGTCGTCGAGTGCGCAGAAGCTCCTGCGCGAGATCGAGCTGGCGAAGACCAAGCCGCTGTGGCGGCTTTTGGTGGCCCTCAACATCCGTCACGTCGGGCCGGTGGCGGCGCGCGCCCTGGCCGGCCACTTCGGTTCCCTCAAGCTGATCCGGGCCGCGTCCCGCGAGGAGCTCGCCGAGGTCGACGGGGTAGGCGGCATCATCGCCGACGCCATCATCGCGTGGTTCGAGGTGGACTGGCACCAGGGCATCGTGGAGCAGTGGACGCTGGCCGGCGTTCAGTTCCGCATATCGGGACATCCCGGTCCGGGAGCCGCTGCGGCGGCAGGGGGAGTGCTGGCCGGGCTCACGGTGGTGGCCACCGGCTCGATCGAGGGCTACACCCGGGAAGAGGCGCAGGAGGCGATCATTTCCGCCGGGGGCAAATCCGCCGGGAGCGTGTCGAAGAATACCGACTTCGTGGCCGCCGGTCCGGGCGCGGGGTCGAAGCTGGCCAAGGCGGAGGCGCTCGGCCTGCGGATCCTCGACGCCGCCGAATTCCACCAGCTGGTCACGAGCGGCCCCGAGTCCCTGGCCGAGACCACGGCCGACGCCGACGCCGACCCGGCTTGATTCAACGGCTCTCCTCGCCCGGTACCTCTGACGCGTTGACCCAACCGAGCACCATCCGGGTGAACAAATCCACATCCTCGATGCTCCAGACATGGTGCATGCCGGGTGCGGTCCAGGTGCGAGTCTGCGGCAGGTGGGCGAGCAGCGCGGGAAAGCTGTCCCGGACGACGCGGGACTCCCGTTCGCCCGCCACCGCCAGCAGGGGGCCGCGGTAGTCCTGCAGCCTCTCCGGGACGCCGCCGCGGTTCACCTCGGCGAAGACGCGCCGGGCATTGTCGGTTCGGAGACTCAGACCGTGTTCCACGAAGAGGTCGACCGCGTCGGAGGGCAGGCCGAATGCCTTCGCCTGGGCCCGCCAGTACCAGGGGCGGTGCCAGAGCCGCAGTTGCATCGTGCTCAGGAGACGGGCCGTGCCGTGCACCCCGGTGAGCGGCACGCCGGACACCAGGCACGAGTGCAGCAGTCCCGGGTGCCGGGCCATGACGTGCGTGGCCACCAGGCCGCCCAGGGACAGCCCCACCAGATGGGCCCGGCCGCCGCGCGCGTGCGCGGCGATGATGCCGGCCACATCGTCGGCGGTCTGACCGAGGGAAAGCCAGTCCTCTCCGGCCCGGTCACCGAAACCGGGCAGGTCGGGCGTGAGCAGGTGCCGGTCGGTCATTCCCTCCACCTGCGGTCTCCAGGACCACGACGCGACGCTGCCGCCGTGCAGGAACATGATCGTGTCGGTCCCCGTGGTGTCAACGCCGTGCTGCAGGGGATAGCGGGATTCCAGACGGCGGCGGGGAGGGCTCATCCGAGGGCTTCCTTCGTCTCGACCAGCCACGCGAGTTCCGCTTCGGCGTGGAGGATTCCGTTCCGCAGCGTTGCGAAGCGCAGCCTGCGTCCGAGGTCGTCCGGGGCACGATCATCGGGCTCGCGGTGGGCCTGCTCCTGCTCGGCGACGGAACGCAGTGCGGCCACCATCGCGGTGGCCTGGCCGCGCCGCGCCCGCAGCAGTGCCCGGGTGGCCGGCACCCCCAGGGTGCCGACGAAGAACATCCGCATCAGGAACGCGTCGTGCGAGGTTTCGGGTTCCAACGGCGCCCGCAGCCAGTCGCCCAGAGCCGCCCGGCCGGCCGAGGTGATGTGGTGCTCGCGCCGATCGGGGCGTCCCTCCTGCGGAATGACCTCGACGTCGGCGAGTCCGTCGGCGACCAGTGCCGCCAGCGTGCGGTAGATCTGGGATTGGTCGGCGGACCAGAAATGGGCGACGGATGCCTCGATGCTCTTTTTGAGGTCGTATCCCGTCATCGGTGCGAGGTCCAGGATCCCGAGGAGGGCGATTTTCAGCGACATGTTTATATAAGATCACACCTATACAGGATAATGCAAGTATCAATTTTGGCGCAATTGACCCTCGATCGGGGGTCTCCCGGACCCGCTGTGGGGGCACGGCCGCACCATCCGTTTCAGTAGTCTGGAGACGCAATGCTTGTCTGTTAGGGGCCGGGTTGTTTTGCTACTCGGTGTTCGTGAGGGGACGTGCCCAGGTTTGCTGTTAGAAGCGGCGGTTCTAACGCTCTCTCTGGCTCTCAATGGAGTCAGTGAGACCTCTGGCGCGCTCGCTCTCAGCACCACAGTCCAGGGCCAACCGGTGCCGAACCGGGGCGCCGAACCCGCCGCGGCGGAACCGTTGTGGCTGAACCTGTCGGCGCGCACCGGCACGTCGGTCGGGGTACCCGGCGCCGGCGACCCGCGGGTTTCCGCGCAGCCGATCGCATCCGTGCCGAGGTCCGCCACGGTCGCCACGGTCGAATCCGTGCGGGGGTTGACCGGAGCCAGCCTGCTGGCCGGGCTGTCCACCCTCTCCGTGGCCGACCTGGCCGCGTTCGTGGAGCAGGCCCCCGGCCAGATCGACGCCCTGTTGACGGCACCGCCCGCAGCCTCCGCGGTGGCCGGCCTCTGGACGGAACTCGGCGCTTCCGAGCGTTCGTCGCTGCTGGCTGCCGCACCCAAGCTCGTGGGCAACCTGGAGGGCGTCCCCTTCCGGGAGCGGGGCAGGGCCAACGCCCGCTACCTCACGCAGAGCCTGGCCGACGTTACCCAGCGGCTGTCCGACGCGACCGACGACAGCGAGCGCACGCTGCTCAACCGAGAACTCGCCGTCCTGACCCAGGTCAAGGCGGCACTGAGCACCCCCGACGGCGCCCCGCGCCGTTCCTTGATCCTCCTCGACCCCGCAGGCGGCGGGCGTGCCGCAATCGCCCTCGGCAACCCGGACACCGCCGAATTCGTCACCTATCTGGTACCCGGCATGAACTACACCGTGGAGCAGCAGATCGCCAACTGGGCCGACACCGCAGACGCCGTGTACACGGAACAGATCGCGGTGCTGCGCGGGGGGGCGCCGTCCGGGCACGCCCTGACCGGCGGCATCCGCGCCGCCGGCGTCGCCACGATCGCCTGGATCGGCTACGAGGCCCCCACCGTGTTCACCGTGGGCGGGACGGGCCTCGCGGAGGTCGGCGCCGACTTCCTGGAGCAGTCGGCTTTAGGCATCGCGGCCGACCGAGGCACGCGTCGGCCCTTTGTTTCGGTGCTCGCACACTCGTACGGGTCGACCGTGGCGCTCACGGCGCTGGCCCGCGGCACGTTCGGGGTGGACGCCCTGGTGCTGGTGGGGTCCCCGGGCAGCCAGGTGCAGTCCGTCGACAGCCTGAGCGTCGCGCCGGGCAGTGTCTATGTGGGCAGCGCCGACTGGGACCCGACCGTGAACAGCGCTTTCTTCGGCAGCGATCCCGGCGCGGATTCCTACGGAGCGAACACCCTCGGCGTGTCCGGCGGGAACGATCGGATCACCGGCTCCTGGCTGAACGGATCGGTCGGCCACAACGCCTACTTCGACGTTGGAAGCGAGTCCCTGCACAACATGGCGTTGATCGGAACCGGCAACGCGGATCTTGTCACCGACGGCTCCGAATAGAATTGGGGAATTCACCCCCGACGATCGTACGGAGCAACATGTCTGAAATCACGGCCGAGCAGGTTGCCCATTTGGCCAACCTTGCCCGGATCGACCTCAGCTCGGAGGAGATCGCCCGCCTCACGACCGAACTCGGTCAGATCGTTGACTCGGTCGCGAAGGTAGCCGAAGTGGCCACGCCGGATGTGCCGGCGACGAGCCACCCGATGCCGCTGACCAATGTCTTCCGCGCCGACACGGTGGTCCCCTCGCTCACGGTCGAACAGGCGCTCTCCGGGGCTCCCGACCGGGACGGCGACAAGTTCCGCGTGCCCGCAATCCTGGACGAGGAGTAAACCATGACCAACGTGATCAAGTTGTCCGCCGCCGACCTCTCGGGTCTGCTTGTCGAACGGTCCATCAGCTCCGTCGAGGTGACCCAGGCCCACCTGGACCAGATCGCGGCCGTCGACACCGGTGTGCACGCGTTCCTCCACGTGGCCGGCGAGGCCGCGCTCGCCGCCGCAGCCCGCGTCGACGCCCGGCGTGCCGCCGGCGAGGTGCTCGGGCCGCTCGCCGGGGTTCCGATCGCCATCAAGGACGTGCTCGCCACCATCGACATGCCCTCGACCGCCGGTTCCAAGATCCTCGAGGGCTGGATCCCCCCATACGACGCCACCGTGGTCAGGCGCGTGCGCGACGCCGGGCTGATTCTGCTCGGCAAGACCAACATGGACGAGTTCGCGATGGGCTCGTCGACCGAATTCTCCGCCTACGGCCCGACGCACAACCCGTGGGACTTCGACCGGATCCCCGGCGGCTCCGGCGGTGGCTCCGCGGCCGCGGTCAGCTCCTTCGAGGCGCCGCTGGCACTCGGCAGCGACACCGGCGGCTCGATCCGCCAGCCGGCCGCCGTCACCGGCTCGGTCGGCGTCAAGCCCACCTACGGCGGTGTGTCACGCTACGGCTCGATCGCTCTCGCATCCTCGCTCGATCAGGTCGGCCCGGTGACCCGCACGGTGCTCGACGCCGCCCTGCTGCACGACGTGATCGGCGGGCACGACCCGCTCGACTCGACGTCGCTCACGGACACCTGGCCCTCGATGGCGGCCGCCGCACGCGCCGGCCTCGCCGACGGGGCGCTCACGGGGGTGCGGGTCGGCGTGATCAAGGAGCTGAGCGGCGACGGATTCCAGGCCGGAGTCGCGCAGCGCTTCACCGAGACCCTCACGCTGCTTTCCGCGGCGGGCGCCGAGATCGTCGAGATTTCCGCCCCCAGCTTCGAGTATGCGATCGCTGCCTACTATCTGATCCTCCCGGCGGAGGCGTCGAGCAACTTGGCGCGCTTCGACTCGGTGCGCTTCGGAATCCGGGTCAACCCGGAAGACGGCCCGCTGACCAGCGAACGGGTCATGGCGGCCACGCGCGACGCGGGCTTCGGCCCCGAGGTCAAACGCCGCATCATTCTCGGCACCTACGCCCTCAGTGCCGGCTACTACGACGCCTACTACGGCAGCGCGCAGAAGGTGCGCACGCTGATCCAGCGCGACTTCGACGCGGCCTTCGCGAAGGTCGACGTGCTGGTGTCGCCGAGTGCGCCGACCACCGCGTTCAAGTTCGGCGAGAAGATGGCCGACCCGATGGCCATGTACCTCAACGACGTCACCACGATCCCGGCCAACCTTGCCGGGGTCCCCGGCATGAGCCTGCCGATGGGACTCGCGCCCGAGGACGGCCTGCCGGTCGGCCTGCAGATCATGGCGCCCGCGAAAATGGATGCCCGTCTCTACAGCTTCGGAGCCGCCGTCGAGGCGCTGCTCGAAGCATCCTGGGGGCACACCCTCCTCAGCCGGGCGCCGGAACTGGCGCCGAGTGACATGTTTGCCGGCACAGCGTTTACAAGCACAGAGGGAGCCGTCTGATGAAGAAGGCCGAACTGATGGACTACGACAAGGCTCTGGAGCTGTTCGAGCCGGTGCTCGGCTTTGAGGTGCACGTCGAGCTCAACACCAAAACAAAGATGTTCTGCGGCTGCGCGAACGAGTTCGGCCAGGGTGCCAACACCAACACCTGCCCCACCTGCCTGGGTCTGCCCGGAGGGCTGCCGCAGGTGAACGCGAAGGCCATCGAATCGAGCATCCGTTTGGGGCTCGCCCTCGGCTGTGAGATCGCGGAGTACTCGCGGTTCGCCCGCAAGAACTACTTCTACCCGGACACCGCGAAGAACTTCCAGACTTCGCAGTATGACGAGCCGATCGCGTTCAACGGTCAGCTCACGATCGAACTCGAAAGCGGACGCCTGGTCACGGTCGACATCGAGCGCGCTCACATGGAGGACGACGCCGGCAAGCTCACCCACGTGGGTGGGGCGACCGGTCGCATCCAGGGTGCCGACTACTCGCTGGTCGACTACAACCGCGGCGGAGTGCCGCTGGTCGAGATCGTCACCCAGATGATCGAGGGCGGCGAGGCGGACTCACCCGAGATCGGCCGCACCTACGTTGCCGCCATCCGCGAGATCGTGAAGGCGCTCGGCGTCTCCAACGCCCGGATGGAAGAGGGCAACGTGCGTTGCGACGCGAACGTGTCCCTGCGCCCGCGCGGCTCGAACGTGCTCGGTACGCGCACCGAGACCAAGAACGTGAACTCGCTGCGTTCGGTCGAGCGGGCCGTGCGGTACGAGATCCAGCGTCAGGCTGCCCTGCTGCACGCCGGTGGAACCATCACCCAGGAGACCCGGCACTGGCATGAGGACACCGGCATCACCTCGGCCGGTCGGCCCAAGTCCGACGCCGACGACTACCGGTACTTCCCGGAGCCCGACCTCGTTCCCGTGGCCCCGTCGCGGGAATGGGTGGAAGAACTCCGCGCCACCCTGCCGGAGCCTCCGGCCGCCCGCCGCAAGCGGCTCCAGGCCGATTGGGGCTTCGCCAACCTCGAATTTCAGGATGTCGTCAACTCCGACCTTCTCGACGCCGTCGAGGCAACCATCGCGGCCGGCGCCGCAGCTCAGGCCGCCCGCAAGTGGTGGACCGGCGAGGTTGCCCGCCTTGCGAACGCCTCCGGTGTGTCCGCCGACTCGCTTGTACAGCCGGCGCAGGTCGCCGCACTGATCGAACTCGTCGTGGCCGGAACGCTCACCGACCGCCTGGCCCGACAGGTGCTCGAGGGCGTCATCGGCGGCGAGGGCACTCCGCTCGAGGTCGTCGAGTCCCGCGGTCTCGCGGTCGTCTCGGACGATGGCGCGCTGATCGCGGCGATCGATGAGGCTCTGGCCGCCCAGCCCGACGTACTGGTCAAGATCCGCGACGGCAAGGTTCAGGCTGCTGGAGCCGTGATCGGCGCCGTCATGAAGGCCATGCGCGGACAAGCGGATGCCGCCCGCGTGCGTGAGCTCGTGCTCGAGCGTGCCGGAGCGGCCGAGTAATGGGCCTGCGGAACACGCGCCAACCTGCCGCCGACGGGTACCCCGGTTCCCAGCCGGGTGCCCTCGGTGTGGGAGCGCAGGTCGTGGTGCGCTTGGATCGTGGTCGGTATCCGGACTCCGACGCCGAAGACCCGAGCGGCGTGATCGTGGCGGCCGGAGAACTCCAGGGTGCGGCCCTGTACGCCCCCGTGTCCGGACGGGAAAGCGTATGGGTCGTGGAGTTCGACGAACCCTTCTACGGTCTCGACGGTTCTGGCCCGCACGCGTCGGCTCGGGTGGCGCAGAGCTCGCTCGAAGCCGCCCCCGAGGCGTAACCGTCGTGGAGCAGGAACTGGAGCAGGAGCGCCCGGCGACCGCGCGGGACATCCGTCGCTGGCGCCGCTACCTGGCAGACGAACGGGCCGAAGCGACGGTGTACCGCGACCTCGCCGGTCGCCGTAGCGGCGAGGAGCGCGAGATCCTGCTGGCTCTGGCCGACGCCGAGGGGCGCCACGAGCAGCACTGGCGGCACCTTCTCGGTGACCAGGTCGGAGCCCCGCGCCGGGGCGCGATCCGCACCCGTTTCCTGGGGCTACTGGCCCGCAGGTTCGGATCGGTGTTCGTGCTTGCCCTCGCCCAGCGTGCCGAGGCCCGCTCCCCGTATGACGCCGATGCCGACGCCACCGAGACCATGGCCGCCGACGAGCGCATCCACGAGGAGGTCGTGCGTGGGCTGGCCGCTCGCGGCCGGCAGCGGCTGGCTGGCACGTTCAGGGCCGCGGTCTTCGGGATCAACGACGGCCTCGTCAGCAACCTGGCCCTGGTGCTGGGCATCGGCGCCACCGGAGTGCCCGCCGCCACGATCCTCTTCACCGGTATCGCCGGTCTCCTCGCCGGGGCACTCTCGATGGGTGCCGGCGAATATGTCTCGGTACGGTCCCAGCGTGAGCTGCTCGAAGCCTCAACGCCGAATCCGGCGTCCCGGAACGTGCTGGCCCATCTCGATCTGGCTGCGAACGAGTTGACCCTGGTCTATCGCGCGCAGGGGATGTCGCCGGAGAAGGCCGAAATCCATGCACGCGAGGTTCTGCGCACGGTGGCCATCGCGACCGGCTCGGTCGACGTCAAGAAGACCGGCGGCCTGGCTCCGGCGATCGACGAGCACGAGGCCATCGGCACGGGAATCGGAGCGGCCACGTCGAGTTTCTGCTTCTTCGCCTCCGGGGCGATCCTGCCGGTGCTGCCGTATCTGTTCGGCCTCGACGGGATCACCGCGGTCATCGTGGCCGCCGTGCTCGTGGGGCTCGCCCTGCTGGCCACCGGTGCCATCGTCGGTCTGCTCTCGGGCGGGCCGCCCTGGCGGCGTGCCATCCGTCAGCTCATCATCGGTTTCGGTGCCGCCGGCGTCACCTATCTGCTGGGTCTTCTCTTCGGAACCTCGATCGCCTAACGCGGCTCCCGAGCCGGCCGGTAATTGAGCCGCCCCGGTGGTTGAGCTTGTCGAAACCCAGATCAGAACGGGGCCGGATCGTCCCTGGCCAGCGGTCGAACGGTCGGCTTCGATCCCGGCCGCTTCCCNCGGCCGCTTCCCCGGTGGGCGGATGATCGTGGCTGGCTCACTGATGAACGTGCGCCCGGTCGGCGAGGTCCACTTCAGGGTTCCGTCCGGGAGGTGCGTGTAGGTCCACCGGGTCTCTGACTTCAGTGCATGGTCGGCTGGACACAGATGCGCGAGGTTGTCGTGCTCCGTCAGCCCGTCGTACTGCCAGTCGAGGGTGTGGTCGATGTCGCACTGGGTCGCCGCCCGGCGGCAGCCCGGCCACCGGCAGGTTTCGTCTCGCACCCGGAGGTACCGTCGCAGTTCTTTCGGCACCTTGTAGCGGGTGCGCCCGACCGAGAGCACCGCTCCCGTGTCCGGGTGGGTCAGGATCCGGATGAAGCCGGGTGCCCGAGCCGCGATCTCGCGTGCGGTGTCGGGGTCGATCGGTCCGTATCCCTCGAGGTGCCCGGGGGCCTCGGAGTGGCCGAGGAGCGTCATCACCGGGACGGTCACGTGCACCGACCCGCGAACACCCTGGCCCAGCCCTGGCGCGGTGACCCCGTCGAGGATCAGGTCTTCGAACACGTCTGCCCGCAGCTGGGTGAGTGTGCGGGTCTCGTTCGGGCCCTGCAGGCTCATCCCCATCACGGTGAGGCGGTCGTACCCGGCTGTCACCTTCTCGGCCGAGTCGAGCCAGTGCAGCGAGGCCATCCCGTCGGCCTCGGGCTCGAAGATCACCTTGCGGTCGGCCACCGATTTTTGGTGCCGGGCTGTG